>JASLBO010000176.1 GCA_030146605.1 Sphingomonas sp.
TCGACGACGGCTCGACCGACGGCACTGCCAGCGCCGTGGCCGCGATCGGCGACGAGCGGCTCCACGTCATCGTCCAGCCCAATGCCGGGGCGGCGGCGGCGCGCAACCGCGGGATCGATTACGCGCGCGGCCGCTACGTCGCTTTCCTCGATTCGGACGATCGCTTCCTCGATGATCATCTCGCCGATCTGCTGCCGTTGCTCGCGCAGGGCGACGATGTCGTCGCCTATTGCCGCGTCGTGGTCGACCGCGGCTCGGGGCGCGCCTTCCTCAAGCCGCATCGCGAGATGCTGAGCGGCGAGAGCGTCGATCGCTATCTGATGTGCGAGCGCGGCTTCATCCAGACGAGCAGTCTCGCGCTCCGCCGCAGCCTCGCCGACACGGTGCGCTACCGCGAGGATGTCGGCTTCGGCGACGATACCGATTTCGCGGTGCGGCTGTCGCTTGCCGGCGCGCGCTTCCTGATGGCGCAACGCGCGACCGTGGTCTGGGCCGATCGCCGCACCGAGAACCGGCTGTCGCAGGTCCGTGCCAATATCGGAAACCTGGCCTGGCTCAAGGATCTGCGGCCGCACATCTCCGAGCGCGCTTACTCGGCCTATATGGGCTGGCACGCCGCCAAGAGCGTCTGGCCGACCAGCCGGCGCACCGCGCTACGCTATTATTTCGACGCGCTGCGCCACGGCGCGTTCCGCCCGCGCATCGCCGCGATCGTGCTATTGCAAATCATTATCCCTGATAATCATTATCGAAAAGCGGCGGATCGATGGATCGCATTGGCCAGCCGGGTGCGGGGCGCCCGGATATGAAGCGCCGTACCTTCATCGCTGCTGCGGCCGCGGCGTGCAGCTTCCCGCTCGCGTCGAGCGCGGTGCCTTTCGTGCCGCCGCTCCCGGATCTGGACGGCCCCGGCCTCAATGCGCGTGCGCGGCGCAGCGGCCGGCGCTTCGGCTGCGCCATCAAGTCGGGCCAGCTTGCCAGGGATCCGGCGTTCACCGCGGCGGTGCTGCGCGAGGCGGGCACGATCGTCCAGGAATATGAGCTCAAGCGGCACGTCACCCAGCCGAAGCCGGGCATTTATGACTTCAGCGGCAACGACCGGCTGGTCGATTTCGCGCAGAAACATCGCCTTGCGGTGCGCGGGCATACTTTGGTCTGGTACGCGATGAACCCGCCCTGGCTGCAGGCGGCTTTGCCCAAGGCCGTGCCGCGCGCCAAAGAGGGGCTGCTCACCGGCTATATCGAGACCGCGATGCGGCGCTATGCCGGGCGCATCGGCGAGTGGGACGTGGTCAACGAGCCGGTGGAGCCTAATGAGGGCCGCGCCGACGGGTTGCGCGCGAAGAACATCTGGGGGCAGGCGTTCGGCGAACGCTATATCGACCTGGCTTTCCACACTGCCCGCGAAGCCGATCCGCGCGCGCGGCTGTTCCTCACCGATTTCGGCCTCGAACACGCCTCGCGGCGCTGCGCTGCGCGGCGGGCGGCGATCCTCAAGCTGCTCGAGCGCGCGCTGGCACGCGGCGTGCCGATCGATGCGCTCGGCATCCAGGGGCATCTCAAGCCGTTCCGCGAACCGTTCGACGAACGCACCTTTGCGGGGTTCCTCGACGAAGTCCGCGGCATGGGGATCGGCATTGCGATCACCGAGATGGATATCGCCGATCGCGGCGGGCCGCAGGCGATCGAGCCGCGCGACGCGCAGGTTGCGGCGGTCGGCAAGGCATTCCTGGACGTCGCGCTGGATAATCCGGCGACCTCGTCGGTGCTCACCTGGGGCCTGTCCGATCGCTATTCGTGGCTGTCGACCTATCCCGATTATCGCTGGCCGGACGGCAAGCCATCGCGTGGTTTGCCGCTCGACAGCGATCTGCGGCGCAAGCGGCTGTGGGCGGCGATGGCCGCGGCGTTCGATGCCGCGCCGGCACGCCGGGCAAGCATAGAGGGTGAGGGAGTACCGGTATGAGGATCGCACCGCTAACCGGGCTGCGCGGCATCGCTGCGATCGCCGTCCTGCTCTACCACATTCCGCATTCGCCGGCGTTCGCGGACTGGGGCATGGTCCTGTTCTCGCGCGCCTATCTTGCGGTCGATCTGTTCTTCGTGCTCAGCGGCTTCGTCATCTCGATCGGCTATTACGAACGCGTGGTGAAGCGGCCGAGCCTGGCCGGCTACGGCGATTTCCTGCTCAACCGGATGGCGCGCGTCTGGCCGCTCCACTTTGTCGTCGCGCTGGTGTTCCTCGCGCGGATCCTCGTCAACGTCTCGGGCGAGCAGCCCGTCGCGCTGACTCCGGCGAACATCATCACCAATCTGCTGATGATCCAGAGCTGGGGCTGGGGAACGCAGGCGCTTGCCGGCAACAGCTGGTCGGTGAGCACCGAACTGGTCGCCTATCTGGCTTATCCGCTGGTGGCGCTGATCGCCTTTTCGCGGCTGGCCTGGCTGCAGGCGGCCGGGGCAGTGGCATTGCTGGTCGTCGTCGCCATGCTCGGTCACGGCGCGCAGGGGCCGCTCGACGTCAATGACGGCGACACGATTCTGCCGGTGCTGCGTTGCCTCGCCGGCTTCTCGCTGGGGGTGATCGCGTATCGGCTGGTTCGCCACCCGAAAGTCGAACGGCTGCTCGGCGGCGAGCACGGCTTTATCGCCAGCTGTGTGCTGATCGTCGCGGCATTGCTGATCCCGCGCGGCGATGTCTTGGTCGCGCTCGCCTTCGTGCCGCTGGTGATCGCCTGTTATTATAACGGCCACACGGCGCGTGCGCTGCTCGCCAATCCGGTATCGTTCCACCTCGGGCTGATCAGCTATTCGATCTATCTCTGGCACCCCCTGGTCCGTGACGTGTTCGCGCGCGTCATGGGGATTGCGCACCGCCACGGCGTGGTCGGCTTCGACTGGGTGTTCGTGCTCGCCTTGCTCGTCGCGACCTGGCTGGTCTGCTGGGCGAGCTATCTGCTCATCGAGGTCCCCGGCCACCGCGCGATCAAGAAGCTCGAGCGGCGCTTCGTGCCCCGGCCGCCTTTGCCGTTCCAGCAGGTCGCCGAATAGCCATGTCCGCGACGGTCATCGGGATCCCGACCTTCCGGCGCCCCGGGCAATTGCGCCACCTCCTCGATGCGGTGGCGCGACTGGACGGCCTGGACGAGGCGTTGCTGCTGGTCGCCGACAACGATGCCGGCGGGGAGGGGGCTGCGGTGGCCGCCGCGATGGCCGAGGGCTTTCCCATCCCTGTCGAAGTCATCCGCGTCGCCGAACCCGGCCTGTGCCATGTCCGCAACGCGATCGTCGCGCATGCGCTCGCCGTCCCCGGGATGCAGCGGCTGGCGATGCTCGACGACGACGAATGGCCCGAGCCGCAATGGCTCACTGCGCTGACCGCCGTCCAGCAGCGCACCGGCGCCGCAGTGGTCGGCGGGCCGGTGATGCCGGTATTCCCCGAAGGCGAACCCGAATGGGCCGGGCAGACGCTCGTGTTCCGCCCCGAGCAGCGCCCCGAAGGTTCCGCCGGGATGCTCTACGCCAGCAACAATCTGCTGGTGACCCGCGCCGCGCTGGAGGCGCTTGGCGCGCCGTGGTTCGATCCCGCGTTCAATCGCAGCGGCGGCGAGGATCTCGACTTTCTCACACGGCTCAAAGCGATCGGCTTCGGGTTCGCCTGGGCGCCGGGCGCGCGCGTGTCCGAATGGGTAGGTGCGGAACGCGCGCGCAAGGCGTGGGTGCTGCGCCGGATGTGGCGGATCGGGGTCACCGATACCCGCGTTGCCTGCAAGCAGCGCGGACCCTTCGGCCGCATCGCTCTGGCGCCGCGTGCGCTGGTGCTGCTCGGCCTGCGCACCGCCGCGCTGCCGGCCCTGGCGTGGCACCGCAACCGGCTCGACGTGGCCGGGCAATGGGTAAAGGCGATCGCCCGGCTCTATGCGCTGGCGGGCGGGAGCGACGCGCTCTACGCCGCTCCCGCCGCGCTCAGTTCGCCCAGGCGCGGAAGCTCTTGACCACCATGTCGCCCGATCCGTCGGCATAAGCGCCGTTGGTCTTCACCGCGACGTCCATGATCGGATACCAGCGGTGCCCCCGGAACGGGTTCACGCTCTGATATGTCTCGAGCCCATCGACGAACCACGTGATGTATTCGGGCCCGATGTCCACGGCATAGCGGTGATAGCCCTGCGAGAAGCCCGACATTCCGTAAGCCTGTTCGGCCTGGATGTTGGTGCCGCGCTGGAAGGTTCGCCAGCCGCCGCGGCCGCCATGGATCGTCGCCGAGATGTGGCGGTCGAAGTCCCAATAGCTCTGATACCCGAAGCCCTCATACACATCGATCTCGGGCGGCCAGCCCGAAGTCGAGATCAGCCAGAAGGCCGGCCACGCCCCGCGCCGGTCGGGCATCTTCGCCACCCATTCATATTGGCCATAGCCGATCTGGGTGTCGGGGGTATTGTGCCCGCTCAGCACGACCGACCCGTAATTATAGGCGATACCCGCCCAGCTGAGCGGGGTGTCGAGCACCTGGGTGTGCATCACCAGCCCCTCGTCGGTATAGCGCAAAGGCGCCTCGGCGCCCGGGTGGAGCTCGCCGTCGAGATAGATGCCCGTCTCGCCGTTCGCCACTTGCGCGCGGCCATGCGAGAGCGCGGTCGACCACGCCCCCGACCAGCCGGCGTCGGACCAGCGCATCGTCGCCTTGGTCATCTCATATTGAAGCGCGCCATAGGTGCGGAAGGTCCGCGCGTTGCGGAAGCCGCTGGTGGCGGGCGCAGTGGGCGTCGCATCGGCATCGGCAGTCACCGTGTTCGAGGCGGTGCCCTGATCCGCACCCCATGGCGGCTCGCGCAGCTTCAGCGAGAAGTGCTGGCCGTCGGCGGCATCGAGGATCGGCACCGACACGGTCTTGCGCAGCGGATCGCCCGGGCGGAAGATCACGACGGTGTCGGTCGCCTTGTATTGATAGCCCGAAATCGCCTTGTTGCTGCCCGAGCCGTTGACCGTGATGACGCGGGCAATCACCGTGTTCGGCGTGGCGCGGTTGAGCGTCACCGGCACATACGCCACCGACGCATCGGGCTTGAACACCGCCGCCCCGATCGACAGCGCCGCCTTTTCGGGCAGGCGCGTGCCGTTGGCGAAATCGAAATTGGCGAAGCTGTTCGTGCCCGCCGCACTGATCTCGGCCTGCGCCGGCGCCGCGACGGACATCGTCGTGGCGGTTGCAGGAACGACAATCGTCCCTGATTGTTTCTGTGAAGAGCTGGAGTCACCGTCCGAGCACGCCGCGAGCGCGCACAGAGAGAAGGCGCCCGCAAGCGGGCGCAACGAAGTGGTACGCATAAAACACCCCCCGGTGTCGACGACCGACAACTGTGTCGCCTGAGGAGTATTTAGACGCAAAAGGGCGCCCAACCACGGTTGGACGCCCTATTTGCGTTGAGTTGAAGATGAAAAGCCGTCGAGTACGGGACTGATTACTCTGCTGCAATCGCCATTGCTTCCGACGCAACCGCCAGGCCGCGGCCGACACCGGTATAAGTGAAGCCGGCAGCCTCGACCGTATCGGGCCGATAGATGTTGCGCAGGTCGACCAGCACGCCATCCTCCATGCGCGCGCGCAGCCCCTGCAGATCGAGCGCGCGGAACGCATTCCACTCGGTCACGATCACCAGAGCCGACGCGCCGTCGGCCGCCTCATAAGGCGAGGTCGCGAATTCGACATTGGGCAGCAACGGCCGCGCCGCCGCCATGCCTTCGGGGTCGAACGCCGCGACCTGCGCGCCGGCATCCTCGAGCGCCTGGATGATCGCGAGGCTCGGCGCGTCGCGCATGTCGTCGGTGTTGGGCTTGAAGGTCAGGCCGAGCACCGCGATCTTCTTGCCGCGCACCGATCCGCCGCACGCTGCGATGATCTTGCGCCCCATGGCGCGCTTGCGGCTGTCGTTGACCGCCACCGTCGCCTCGACGATGCGGATCGGCGCGCCCGAATCCTCGGCGGTCTTGACGAGCGCAAGCGTGTCCTTGGGGAAGCACGATCCGCCATAGCCGGGGCCGGCATGGAGGAACTTCGAGCCGATCCGGTTGTCGAGCCCGATCCCGCGCGCGACCTGCTGGACGTCGGCGCCCACCGCTTCGCAGAGATCGGCGATCTCGTTGATGAAGGTGATCTTGACCGCGAGGAAGGCGTTCGCGGCATATTTGATCAGCTCGCTCGTCCGCCGGCCGGTGAACAGGATCGGCGCCTGGTTGAGATAGAGCGGGCGATAGACTTCCTCCATCACCGGGCGTGCGCGCTCGTCCTCGATGCCGATGACGATGCGGTCGGGGCGCTTGAAATCCTCGATCGCCGCGCCTTCGCGCAGGAATTCGGGGTTCGATGCCACGGCGAACTCGGCTTCGGGGTTGGTCTCGCCGATGATCCGCTGGACCTCGTCGCCGGTGCCCACCGGAACGGTGGACTTGGTCACCACCACGGTGAAGCCCTTCAGGCACGGCGCCATCTCGGCGGCAGCGGCGTAGACATAGGAAAGGTCGGCATGGCCGTCGCCGCGGCGCGACGGGGTGCCGACCGCGATGAACACCACATCGGCCTGCTCGACCGGCCCGGAAAGCTCGGTCGTGAAAGCGAGCCGGCCCGACGCGACGTTGCGCGCGACCAGGTCTTCGAGGCCGGGCTCATAGATCGGGATCTGCCCGGCATTGAGCCGCGCGATCTTGCTCTCGTCCTTGTCGACGCAAATCACCTGGTGCCCGAAATCGGCGAAGCAGGCGCCCGAGACGAGCCCCACATAGCCCGAACCGATCATCACGATACGCATGCCTGTTACTCCTGGATTCTGTAATTCACGCCGCGCGACGCGGCTTACGGGCCGCGAGCAACTCGCTCGCGAACAATTCGACCTGGTCGGCAAGATCCTCGCGCTCCAGCGCCATCGCCAGATTGGCGTGGAGGAAGCCGGCCTTGTCGCCGCAATCGTAGCGCGTACCGGCAAAGGTCAGCCCGTGGAACGGCTGGTCGCCGATCATCCGCGACATCGCGTCGGTGAGCTGGATCTCGCCGCCGGCGCCCTTTTGCTGGCTGGCCAGCACCCCCATCACTTCGGGCTGCAGGATGTAGCGGCCGATTACCGACAGGTTCGACGGGGCAGTTCCCGGCGCGGGCTTCTCGACGAGGCCCTTCACTTCGGTGAGCGCGCCCGAATGCGTGCCCGGCGTGATGATGCCATAACGATGCGTCTGCTCGTCGGGCACCACCTCGGCGCAGATCAGATTGCCGCCGACCTGTTCATAGGCGTCGATCATCTGCTTGAGGCAGCCGGGCTTGCCGGCCATGAAATCATCCGCGAGCAGAACCGCGAACGGCTCGTCGCCTACGATGTCGCGCGCGCACCACACGGCGTGGCCGAGCCCCATCGGCTCCTGCTGACGGACATAGGCGACCGCGCCCGGACGAAGCCGGCTATGATCGAGGATATCGAGCGATTTGCCGCGACCGGTCATCGTCGTCTCGAGCTCGAACGCGATGTCGAAATGGTCCTCGATCGCGGATTTGCCGCGGCCGGTGACGAAGATCATCTGCTCGATTCCGGCCTCGAGCGCCTCCTCGACCGCATATTGGATCAAGGGCTTGTCGACGACCGGAAGCATCTCCTTGGGGATCGCCTTCGTCGCCGGAAGAAAACGGGTACCAAGCCCGCCAACGGGAAACACTGCCTTACGCACTCGCTTCGGGGTCATACGCCACCTCCTTCGCTGCGATGCAGCATAAAGGAGGGGCGGCATAGCGGCAATTTCGCCTCACCGTCCCACGGGCACCGGTTGTCGGTTAATCGGCGTTTAATCGTCGCTCGGCGAAACTGAGATCCTTATTCCTCCCTCGGTTCAGGCGCGCGGAGGGGGCGGTCTGCAGCCTGGGGGGAAGCCGGCGCCACCGAAGCCCGCCGGATCAGCGTCGACACGAACAGCGATGCTTCGCCGTCCTCGCTGCTCGCGCCGCCTTCGCCGCTGACTAGCTTGAGCGCCGCGGCACGCGCCATCGTCGCGATCGGCCAGCGCACCGTGGTGAGCGGCGGCCAAAGGTGCGAGGCGATCGGGGTATCGTCGAACCCGATGATCGACAGATCCTGCGGCACGTTGAGCCCGCGCTGGCGCGCGACATGCAGCACGCCCGCCGCCATCTCGTCGTTGGATGCGAACACCGCGGTCGGGCGGGGCGCGAGATCGAGCAACTGCTCGGCCGCGCGCATTCCCGATTCGAACTTATAGTCGCCCTGGACGATCAGCGTCCGCTGCAGCGGCAGTCCCGCGCGCTCGATCGCTTCCTCATAGCCCTTTTGCCGCTCGTGCGCCGAACGGAAGCCATGCGGCCCGAGCACCAGCCCGATCCGGCGATGCCCCGATTCGATCAGGTGTTCGATTGCGCCGTGGACGGCTTCGCGGTCGTTCGAGGCGACCATGTGCGCCGCGTCGTCGAGCGGCGCCGATCCCATCCGGACATAGCGTACCCCCAATTCGGCGCAGAGCGCGGCGAGCTGGTCGTTCTCCGAGATCGGCGGCAGGATCATCACGCCGAACGGGCGCTGCCGCTCCAGGAACTGGCCGATATCTTCGAGCATCGTCGGCGAGCCGCGATTGACCGGATGGACGATCAGCTCGAATTCGGTGTCGCGCAGCACCTCGAGCATGCCCTGCTGGACGTTGAGCACCATCTGCGCATTGGGGTTGTCGTGGATAAGCCCGATCAGGAAATTGCGCCGCAGCGCCAGCGCGCGCGCCTGCGGATTGGGCACGTAACCGAGATCGGCAATGACTTCCTCGACGCGCTTGCGGGTGTCGCCGTTGAGCAATGGCGATTGGTTGATCACCCGGCTGACGGTCTTCTTCGAGACGCCGGCGATCCGGGCGACATCGTTGATCGTGGGTTGTGCGCTGCGCTTCATTGCACAGGGCATAACCCGGCTGCGCGATTGCACCAAATGCAGCCGTGAGCATCTGTTGTTGCCAATCGCCCAAATTGCTTGATACCGGTGTCATCACTCGGTCGCAGAGCCGGGACAAGCGAGAGGGGACGGAATGCTGATTCAACCTTCACGGCGCGATTTGCTGCGCTACGGCAGCTTGGCCGGGGCCGGCGCGATGCTGCCCGGCACGGCGCTTGCCGCCGCCGATCCGTGGCAGCGCGCCGCCGATATCGCCCGCACCGTGCGCGCGCCGGTCTTCCCGCCGCGCAGCTTCGACATCACCCAGTTCGGCGCCAAGGGCGACGGTGCCACCCTCGCCACCGCCGCCATCGCGAAGGCGATCGAGACCTGCACCGCGGCGGGCGGCGGGCGCGTGCTGGTGCCGGCGGGCGACTTCCTCACCGGTGCGGTGCATCTCAAATCCAATGTCGAGCTGCATCTGGTCGCGGGCGCTACGCTGCGCTTCAGCACCGATCCCGCGCACTATCCGATGGTGTTCACGCGCTGGGAAGGCGTCGAGCTGATCAACTATTCGCCGCTCGTCTATGCGTACAAGGCGAGGAACATCGCGATCACCGGCGCGGGGACGCTCGACGGGCAGGGTAGCGCGCAGCATTGGTGGTCGTGGAAAGGGCCGTGGGGCGGCACGGTCCCCTATGGCTGGCGCGAGGGCATGCCGAACCAGCGCCCGGCGCGCGCCAGGCTCTTCCAGATGGCCGAGGACAGGGTGCCGGTCGAGAAGCGGGTGTTCGGCGAAGGCAGCTATCTGCGCCCGCCCTTCATCCAGCCTTATCTCTGCGAGAATGTTCTGATCGAGGGCGTGAAGATCCGCAATTCGCCCTTCTGGAACGTTCATCCCGTGCTTTGCCGCAACATCATCCTGCGCGGTCTCGATATTTTCGGGCACGGCCCGAACAATGACGGCACCGATCCCGAATCGGTCGACATGATGCTGATCGAGGATTGCAGCTTCGACACCGGCGACGATTGCATCGCGGTCAATTCCGGGCGCAACGAGGATGGCCGGCGTCTCGGCGTCCCTTCGCAGAACATCCTGATCCGCAATTGCCGGATGAAGGAAGGGCATGGCGGCATCACGGTCGGTTCGCAGATCTCGGGCGGCGCGCGCTGGGTGTTCGCCGAAAAGTGCCAGCTCGACAGCCCCGATCTCTGGTACGCGATCCGCTTCAAGAACAATGCGCTGCGCGGCGGGCTCCTCGAGAATTTCCATTATCGCGACATCGATGTGGGCCAGGTCAGCCGCGCAGCGATCGCCTGCGACTTCAATTATGAGGAAGGCGCCAAGGGCCGCTTCAAGCCGATCCTCCGCCACATCAATATCGAGCGGCTGCGCGCAAGCCAGGCCACCCGCGTGCTCGACAGCCAAGGGCTGCCCGGCGCGCCGGTGACCGATATCGCATTGAAGGACTGCAGCTTCGACGGCGTCACCGCGCCGAGCGTCATCCGCCACACCGAGCGCGTGGCGCTTTCCAACGTCCGCGTGAACGGCCGCATCGTTCAGGCTCTCGATCAGCTTCAGTCCGCATAAGGCGCCTCATGCTCACACTCGCTCTACTCGCATTGTTCGCGTCCGATGCCGGCCAGCAACTCGCCTTTCCCGGCGCCGAGGGGGCGGGGCGGTTCGCGCTCGGCGGCCGCGGCGGGCAGGTGCTGTTCGTCACCAACCTGAACGACAGCGGCCCCGGCAGCCTGCGCGCCGCGGTCGAGACGAAAGGGCCGCGCACGATCCTTTTCCGCGTCTCGGGCACGATCAGGCTCGCCAGCCCGCTGGCGATCCGCGAGGGCCGCGTGACGATCGCCGGCCAGTCGGCGCCGGGCGACGGGATCACGCTGCGCGATCACATGCTCCAGATCTCCGCCGACGATGTCGTGATACGCTACATCCGCTCGCGTCTCGGCGACGAGTCGAAGACCGAGTCCGACGCGCTGACCGTGACCAGGGGCCGCCGGATCATCCTCGACCATGTCTCGGCGAGCTGGTCGGTGGACGAGACTCTGTCCGCCTCGGCGCGGTTCAGCGATCCGGGGGAGGGCTTTTACGATCTCACCGTCCAATGGTCGATCATCTCCGAATCGCTGACGCATTCGCTCCACGCAAAGGGCGATCATGGCTATGGCAGCCTGGTCCGCGGCGGGCGCGGCTCGAAGATCAGCTTCCACCACAATCTCTGGGCGAACCATTCGGCGCGGATGCCGCGCCCGGGCAATTATGACGGGCCCGAGGTTGATCCGGTCGGCCCTCTCTTCGATTTCCGCTCGAACGTCTTCTACAATTGGGGCGGCACGCGCTCGGGCTACAATGCCGACAAGGCGACGCTGGCGCGGTACAATTTCGTCGACAATGCCTATGTCGCGGGCCCGCAATCGAAGAAGCCGCTCGCGTTCGACGAATCCAACATGCTCGCGAAAGCGTGGTTCGCGGGGAACAGCATGAACGGCACGATCCCCGCCGATCCGTGGAGCCTCGTCACCGGCGTCTCGCCCGAGGGCTATCGGCTCGCCGCACCGGTCAACGTGGCGCCGGTCGCGCCCGATCCGGCAGCGCGCGCCTATCAACGCGTCCTCGCCGGGGCCGGCGCCTCGAAGGCCCGCGACGCCGTCGATGCGCGCGTCATCGCCGGCGTGCGCACCCGCACCGGCGCACAGATCGACAGCCAGCGCGACGTCGGCGGCTGGCCCGATCTCAAGAGCGCGCCCGCGCCGCGCGACGGCGACAATGACGGCATCCCCGACGCGTGGGAACGCAAACACGGCCTCGATCCGAAGCGCGCCGACGGCAATGTCGACGCCGATCGGGACGGCTACACCAATCTGGAAGAATGGCTCGCCGAGGTCGCCGGGAGCAAAGGCTGAGCTGTGCGCAGGGCACTGACACCGGTAACCCGCTGACGCGACATCGAGAGTCCGGTTACTCCCGAATAATGGGACGGAGCCGACCGATTCGGCGCTGTTGCCGATGTACAACACGCCGGAAGCCTATGAACGCGCAAAATGCCAAGAGTGGTTGACACCGGTTTCCGATGATCGGAAACAGACCCCGACACCGCCGCGCACCGTCACCCGGGCGCAGCGCAGTGAAACAGACGCGTCGGCGCAGGCCGGGGCGCGGAACCCGGAACCGCCACCAGAGCGGCCCGGAATTAGGCAAGGAGGCTGACATGAAGGCGCGCATTTCACGATTCACTTGGCGGAGCGGGGCATCCGCCGCCGCGGTCGCGCTGGCGCTACTCGCCGGTCACGCTTCGGCGCAGACCACCGAGACGGCGCCCCCGGCGACCGACGAACAAGCCGCGCCGGCGGACGAGCAGCAGGGCGACGAAGTCGTCGTCACCGGCTTCCGCCAGTCGCTGCAGGCGGCGCTCAACGTCAAGCGCGCTTCGGTGTCGGCGGTCGATGCGATCATCGCCGAGGACATCGCCAAATTCCCCGACCAGAACCTCGCCGAATCGCTCCAGCGCATCCCGGGCATCTCGATCCAGCGCGACGGCGGCGAGGGGCGGGCGATCACGGTGCGCGGCCTCGGCGCGCAGTTCACCCGCGTGCGCGTCAACGGGCTCGAGACGATCACCACCTCGGCCGACGGCGCCAGCGCCAATCGCGAGCGCGCGTTCGATTTCAACGTCTTCGCGTCCGAACTGTTCAGCTCGCTGGTCGTCCACAAGACCGCCGAAGCATCGCTCGACGAGGGCTCGCTCGGCGCCGTGGTCGACCTCAACACCGGCAACCCGCTCGGCGGCAAATACGGGCTTACCTTCGTCGCATCGGCACAGGGCAGCTACAACGACCTCTCGAAGAACTGGGGGCCCCGCGTGGCCGGCCTGCTCTCGTGGAAGTCGCCCGACGGGACGATCGGCGCCTCGATCTCCGCCGCCTGGCAGAAGAGCGACACGCTCGAGCTCGGCAACAACACCGTGCGCTGGGCGCAGGCGCGGTTCGACAGCGTCAACGGTGCGCCTTGCTGGTATGGCAGCGCGACCAGCACCACCCCGGTCGCCAACAGCGGCGGCACCTATACGGCCGGCCGCAGCGCCGCGTGCGACCAGGCTGCTTTGTCCTTCCACCCGCGCATTCCCCGCTACGGCGAGGTCCGCCACGATCGCGAGCGCCTTGGGCTGACCGGCAGCGTGCAATGGGCGCCGAGCGACGCCACCAAAATCTCCCTCGACGGCCTTTATTCGCGGTTCAAGGAAACCCGCGAAGAGAAATGGGGCGAAGTGCTGCTCCGCTCCAATGAGCGCGCGATCGACGTCGTCAACCCGGTCTATGACGACAACAACAACATGATCTCGGCGACGCTCAACGACGCCTGGGTGCGGACGGAGCATTATCAGCGCCAATCGACCACCGAATTCTACCAGGTCGGCGCCAGCTGGGATCAGGATCTCGGCGATGACCTGCGGTTCACCCTGCTGGGCGGCATCTCCAAATCCAATGCCGACATCCCCGTCGAGACCACGTTCGTCTTCGACGATCGCGATGCGCAGGGCTATCAGTACGACTATACCGACAGCCGCTCGCCCAGGCTGACCTTCGGCACCAGCGTCACCGATCCGGCCAATTTCCAGCTCGCCGAGATCCGCGACCGCCCGTCCAACACCACCAACAAGTTCAGGACCGCCCAGCTGCGCACCGAATGGGACGCGGCGGAAGGCTTCACGCTCAAGCTCGGCGGCGTCTATCGCCGTTTCGACTATGATCTGACTGCCTATCAGCGCGACACTGCGGTGTGCGGCAATGGCGGGCTCGACCTCGTCCTGCGCCAGATCACCTGCTCGCCCAGCTCGCTGTTCGGTCCGGCCGCGGTCTATGGCTTCCGCGCCACGCCCGAATTGTCCGAACTGGTCACGCTCGGCAATGCCGGCCAGCCCGCGGGCAACACCAACAGCTGGCTCATCCCCAATATCGATGCCGCGGCGACCTATACCGGGCTCTACAACCGCCCGCTTCTGCTCGACGTCGGCAACAACCGCAGCGTGACCGAGCAGGTCAAGGGCGGCTATTTCCAGGTCGACGTCGACGGATCGGTGCTCGGCATCAACGTCCGCGCCAATGCCGGCACGCGCTATGTGCGCACCGAACAGTCCTCGACCGGTCTCAACAGCGGCGCCCAGGTCACGGTCGAGCGCGATTATGAGGACTGGCTGCCTTCGGCCAACGTGGCTGCCGATCTCACGCCCAATCTGGTGCTGCGCGCCGCGGTGGCCAAGGTGATGACCCGGCCGCTGCTCGCCAATCTCACTCCCGGCGGGTCGGCCGACGGGTTCAACTTCCGGGTCAATTTCGGCAACCCCGATCTCCAGCCCTATCGCGCCACTGCCTATGACGCCGCGCTCGAATGGTATTTCGCGCCGCAATCGGTGTTCTCGGTCGCGTTCTTCAAGAAGGAGATCGACAGCTTCCCGGTGGCCAGTTCCCGCGTGGATACCTTCACCTCGACCGGGCTGCCCACCTCGGTGCTCGCCTCGTCCTCGCCGGGCTTCCTCAACCCCGCGCTGCAGGCGCAGCCGATCTGGACGATCCAGACCACGGTCAACGGCACCGGTGCGGATCTAAAGGGCGTCGAGATTTCGCTGCAGGCGCCGTTTCGCTTCCTGCCCGGGTTCCTCAGCAACTTCGGCGGCATCGCCAACGCCAGCTTCATCGATTCGAACGCAACCTACGCGCAGGGCGTGCCGGCAACCGCGCCGGGCGGCGGCAACGTCAACCGGCCGTTCGAGACGACTTTGTACCAGCTCTCGAAGCGCGCCTTCAACGCGACGCTTTATTACGAGGACAGCAAGTTCAGCGCCCGCGCCTCGGTCGCGTATCGCGGCGGTTTCAACGATCAGGGTTCGGCCACCGGCAACGTCTTCGAAGGCTATAATCCGATCACCAATGTCGACGCATCGATCCGCTACAAGATCACCGAGAATGTCGAGCTGTCGCTGGAAGGCACCAATCTGACCGACGCGTATCGCGATCGCTGGGTCGATCAGGACGCCAACCGGCCCTACGAGTACAACCATTTCGGCCGCACCTTCCTTGTCGGCGCACGCTTCAAGATGTAGGATTGCGGTCTCTGCGCCCCTCCCTGCAGGGGAGGGGGCAGGGCGTATCGACATTCGAATGCGCGAGCAGCATCAATCCTCCCCCTGGCGGGGGAGGATCGCTGAATGTTCGATACGGCTGAACCACCCTTGCCCCTCTCACAGGAAGCGATGGCGTTAAACCTCGATACGTCTACGCGAACCCCTGGCTGCGCGCCCAGGTCAGGAACAGCTCCGGCCACACCCCCGCAGGCTTGCCCACTGCCTTGGTCATCCCATAGCCGTGCCCGCCATGGGTGAAGATATGCGTCTCGACCGGCACGCCCGCCGCCTTGAGCGCAGCGCGCAGCAACAGGCTGTTCTCCACCGGCACCGTGCCGTCGTCCTCGGAATGGACGAGGAAGCAGGGCGGGGTGGCCTTGGTGACGTTCAGGTGCGGCGAATGCGCCGCCTCCAGCGCAGGGCTCGCATCCTTGCCGATCAATTGCTCGCGCGAGCCCATATGCGCGGTCGGCGCGGTCATCGAAATCACCGGATAGATCGGCGCCGCGACGAACGGCCGCGCGCCCAGCCTGTCGGCCGCGTCGACCGGATCATAGGTCTTCACCGCATGCCGCGTCGCCAGATCGGCGCAGAGATGCCCGCCCGCCGAGAAGCCGATCGCCGCCACGCGCTCTGGATCGAGCCCGTCGCGGATCGCGCGCGCGCGGATCAGCCGCATCGCCCGCTGCGCATCGGACAATGCGACATCGGGGCCCGCTTTCCAGCTGTCCCCCGGCAGCCGATAGAACAGCACATGGGCCGTGAACCCCTGCGCCGCGAGCCAGCGTGCCAGCACATAGCCTTCGTGGTCGAGCACGATCCGGACATAGCCGCCGCCCGGCATGATCAGCACCGATGCGCCGTTCGACACGCGCGGCCGGAACACCGCCATTCGCGGATTGGCCACGCCGCTTACCGAGCGATCGGTGAGCGCCGCGTCGGTGCTGCGCTCGACCACCTTCTCCACCGGCAGTCTGGCGGGCTTGCCGGGCACGCCCTTTGGCCACAGGTCGATCGTCTCGACCGGATCGGCCAGCCCCGCCGGCACCGGCTTGTCGCCATGCGGTGGCGCGGTCTGCGCGCTGGCGGCAAAAGGCGCGGCGAGCCCGGCGAGCAACGCGGTACGGCGATCGAACTTCATCCGGCAACCTCCTGGAAAGCCGCCCGGCTTCAGGTGCCGGGCTGGATATAGGGCACGCGCGCGAACAGCTCGCGCTGCCATTTGCGCGGGTCGTTCTCGACGCGGCTGCGCACATCGAAGACCATCGTCGCGCGCTTGTCGAGGCCGTAACGCGGCCAGCGCGGCAGTCCGGCGTGGTTGGGATCGCCGGTCCGCGCGAACGCGACGAAGCTGTCCTGCATCGCCTTCGACGCTGCCCGGGCATCGGCGGCAGTGCCGGTCTGCGATCCCTCGGCCCCCAGCGTTCCGAACACCAACGGGATATCCATCGTGTGGAAGGCGCCGCGCCGCGGGTCGGTGCGCGAGCCGAAATCGAGCTGGTACACCCAGCCCGGCGCGCCGGCCTTTGCGCGCTCTTCGGCCTCGATCACTTGCCCGCGCCAGCTCCGCCCCGCAGTGGTCGCGTCGTAAAAGACCTGCTCGGGCGTCCAGCCCGGATATTTCGCGCGATATTCCGCCACCACCCATTCGGGCAGGATGTCGATGCGCAGCTCGGGCGCGATCCGCTCGGCGATATTGTCCCAGCCCAGATCGCGCATCCTGGCCGAATCGGGCGCGATGAACGCGCGCGTCTCGTCATGCGTGTTGCCGAGGATCATCGGGATAGGGTTCGACTGCGGATTGGCGTCGGGCCAGAACGGGTGGCGAGTCAGCCATTTCATGTCGAGCACCGGCCCGAAATAGACTCCGCCGCCCAGCACCGGATCGGTCGCGGAAAGCGCCTCGATCAGCCGCTCCTGCGGCATCGCGAGCAGCGCGCCGAGGTCGGTGTCCTTGACGCCCAGCTTGCCCAGATAGGCCCGCGCCCGCGCGGTCGCGTTGAGCGGGCCCGATGCGGTCACCTGCTGGCCGCTCATCGTCGCGGCGCGGTGGAACAGCCCCTTCGCCGCGGGCATGCCCATCATCGTCGCGATCTTGGCGCCGCCGCCCGACTGGCCGAACACCATCACCCTGTTCGGATCGCCCCCGAACGCCGCGATATTGTCGCGCACCCAGCGCAGCGCGAGGATCAGGTCGAGCTGGCCGCAATTCCCGCTATCGGCAAAGCGCGGATCGAGCCGCGCAAGATAGAGATAGCCGAACGCGTTGAGCCGGTGGTTGACCGTGACGACGACGACATCGCCGCGCGCCGCGAGCGCCTGCCCATGGTTGAGCGGATCGGTGACGCTGCCGCCCGAATAGGCGCCGCCATGAATGTAGAGCATCACCGGCTTGCGCGCGGTGGGGCGCGCGTCCGCGGTCCAGATGTTGAGGAACAGGCAGTCTTCGGACTGCGTCCCGTAGCGGCCCCCCGATTGCGGCGAGACCGGCCCGAACCTGTCGGCCGGCTGCACTTCGGCCGGGGCGGGGACGGGCAGTGGGGCGCGGAACCGTTCGGCCCGGCCGTAGCGGATGCCGCGAAAGACGCGGACGCCGGCCTCGATCGTTCCCTGGAATGCACCCGCCGCAGTGCGGACCGGCGCCGCGGACTGCGCCCATGCCCGCCCCGCGATCAACGTGGCGGAGGCGGCCGCACCGCCGATCAGCGTACGCCGGCCGATCATCCTGTGAGAGCTCTCGGTCATATCGACTCCAAATTCCCCTCCCGCTTGCGGGAGGGGTTAGGGGAGGGGCTGACGGGGGAAGTTCGCGCGACTAACCCACGTCAGGCCCTCCCCCAGCCCCTCCCGCTTGCGGGAGGGGAGCAAGAAGAGGGCTTACGCCAGCTGGCAGATGTCCAGCACGTTCATGTCGGTATAGTCCTGGTTCTCGCCGGCCATCGCCCAGATGAACGCATAGGCCTTGGTGCCGCTGCCCATATGGATCGACCAGGGCGGCGAGATCACCGCTTCCTCGTTGCCGAGCACGATGTGCCGCATCGCCTCGCCTTCGCCCATATAATGGAAGACGCGGTCGTTGGGGCCGTCGAGCTCGAAGTAGAAATAGATCTCGCTGCGCCGCTCATGGATGTGCGGGGGCATCGTGTTCCACACCGAGCCCGGCTTGAGCACGGTCAGGCCCATCACCAGCTGGGCTGAGTCGCACACGCCGGGGATGACCAGCTGGAAGATCGTCCGCTCGTTCGATTCCTCTAGGCTGCCGCGCTCGAGCGCATTGGCATCGGCGATCGAGAGCTTGCGGGTCTGGAAGCCCTTATGCGCCGGGCACGAGGCGAGATAGAAACGCGCGCCGGTGCCCGAGAACTGGACGTCCTTCGCGCCCATCGTGACGTAGAGGCAGTCCTTGTTGCCGAGCGTGAAGCGCTCGCCGTCGACGGTGACCACGCCTTCGACCGACGACACGTTGACCACCGCCAGCTCGCGGCGCTCGAGGAACGGGTGCCCCGCCGCCGACGCCGGCTCGGTCTGGTCGGGGAGCTTCACTGCGCCCGCACCCACCGCGACGCCGCCGATCACGAAGCGGTCGGCATGCGTATAATTGAGCACGCACTCGCCTTCGCGGAACAGCCCGTCGATCAGATAGCGGTCGCGAAGCTCCTCGTTCGAGACGCATTCCATCATGTCGGGATGCGTGGCGTAATAAGTGCGGTCGAACATGGGATACTCCGTGGGTTTGATTCAGGCTGCGGCGGCGACGGGCGCCGGCGCTTGTTGATCGAGCTTATAGGCTTTGCGGACGAGGCCGTTGGTCAGTTCGTGCGCGAGTTCGAAGGCTTCCCAGTCGAGCAGTCGCCCTTCGGCGACGAGCTGGCCGAGGAACCCGCAGTCGATCCGGCGGGCGACATCGTGGCGCGCCGGGATCGACAGGAAGGCGCGGGTGTCGTCGTTGAACCCGACCGTGTTGTAGAAGCCGGCGGTCTCGGTGACTTGCTCGCGGAAGCGGCGCATCCCCTCGGGGCTGTCGTGGAACCACCAGCTCGGCCCCAGCTTGAGGCACGGATAATGCCCGGCCAGCGGCGCGAGTTCGCGGGCATACACCGTCTCGTCGAGCGTGAAGAGGATGATCGACAGCGTCGTCGAAGTACCGAAGCGATCGAGCAAAGGCTTGAGCGCATGGACATAATCGGTGCGCATCGGGATGTCGGCACCCTTGTCGCGGCCGTGGCTGGCGAACAGGCCATTATTGTGATTGCGGAAGCTGCCGGGGTGGATCTGCATGACCATCCCGTCCTCGTCCGACATCGCCGCCATTTCGGTGAGCATCTGCGCGCGGAACAGCTCGGCATCCTGCGGGGTCCAGCTGTCCGAGAGGATCGTGCGGAACAGCCGCTCGGCCTCGTCATAGCTGAGGTTGGCGGTCTGCGCGGTGGGGTGGCCGTGGTCGGTCGCGGTGGCGCCCGCCGCGCGGAAATCGGCACGGCGCTTGCGGTGGGCGGCGAGATAGCCGTCCCATGACCAGACATCCTCGCCGGTCAGATCGGCGAAGATCTTCATCGCGCCGGCGAACTGCTCGTGCTCGACGTCGATCACTGCATCGGGGCGATAGGTGGTGACCACCCTGCCCTTCCAGCCGCTGTTGCGGATGGTGTGATGCGGCGTGAGATCGTCCTGCGGGCCCTCGGTGGTCGCGAGGAACTCGATGCCGAAGCGATCGAACAGCGCGCGCGGGCGGAACGCGTCGCTAGCCAGCTTCTCGTTGATGCGGTCGTAATAGAGGTCCGCGGTCGAAGCATCGAGCGCGACGTCGAAGCCGAACACCTCGGCAAAAACATGGCCGAGCCACATGGAGGACGGCGTGCCGCGGAACAGGTGGATATTCTCGGCGAAAGTCCGCCACGCCTTGCGCGGATCGGTTCCCGGCATTCCGGCCTTGCTCGGCACGCACAGGTCGTCGAGCGCGACGCCCTGCGAATAGAGCATGCGATAGAGATAGTGATCGGGCGAGAGCAGCAGCTCGGTCGCGTTCGACCAGTTCGCGTCGGTGGCGAACCATTTCGGATCGGTATGGCCGTGCGGGCTGATGATCGGCAGCCCCGCCACTTCCTTGTAGAGCGCACGCGCGATGCTCCGCGTGCGCTCGTCGGCGGGAAGGAGGCGGTCGGGATCGAGTCTGAGGGGCCTGGTCATTGCTCTCTCTTACGCTTGCGGCGACTTGTCGCGGAACAGCGCGTTGGCGACAATCGCAAGGATCGCAACCGCCCCGAACGCACCGAGGATCGCCCAATAGGTGCCCGTTCCGAAACAGGGCGAAGCGACGCCCATCCACACCGGAACGCAGCCATCGACATTCTTGCCCGAGGCAAGGAACAGGATCACTGCGATCAGCCCCGACGCCACCGACACGATCACGCCCCAGGGCGTCGAGCGATGGAAGCTCTCGACCCGTGCCAGCCGCGGCGTCAGCAGATGCACCGACAGGATCGCGAGGAAATAGGCAGCGCCCGCGGCGATGAACATCGGCGCATAGCTGCCCACCCGGTCGAGAATGTCGCCCGAATATTTGGAGAACAGCGCTCCGCCGATCGCCCCCACCGTGCCGCCGATGCCGATCACTGCGCCCACGGCGAAGCGCGGGAACGTGTCCGATGGCAAGGTGTAGAGATTGGCCGAGAAGCCCTGATGCGCCGCTGCGGCGATACCGATCAGGATGACGCTGACCCAGAGATTGTCCACCGAAGTGGCGAACACCACCGGCAGCACGCAGAAGGCGCAGATCAGCATGGTGAGCTTGCGCGCCTTGTTGACGCTCATCCCGCCCTTCATCAGCCGGCCCGAGAGCCAGCCGCCGGCGATGCTGCCGACGTCCGAGATCAGATAGATCGCGCCCAGCGCCAGCGCCGCGGTGGGCGTCGACCAGGTCTTGAGGTCGAGGCCATATTGCGCGCCGAGAAAGCCCGGCAGCCAGAACAGGTAGAACCACCAGATCGGATCGATGAAGAACTTGCCGAGCGCGAACGCCCAGGTCTCGCGGGTGGCGAGCAGGCGCAGCCACAGGCCGGGAGTCTTCACATCGGGATCGGCAGGATCCTGGGTGATGTGCGCGAGCTCGCTGCTGCCGACCTTGGGGTGCGCTGCGGGATCGTCGCGGTAGACGAGCAGCCAGGCGACGAGCCAGATCACCCCGAAGATGCCGGTCGAGATGA
Organism: Sphingomonas sp.; assembly: GCA_030146605.1. Lineage (GTDB taxonomy): Bacteria > Pseudomonadota > Alphaproteobacteria > Sphingomonadales > Sphingomonadaceae > Sphingomonas. Next base: position 21,241 of record JASLBO010000176.1, read on the forward strand.
ACACCGCCCGCCAGCTCATCTCGAGATGCGAGATCATCACATAGACGATGAGCGGGGTGAGGATCGCCCCGACATTGGCGCCGGCGTTGAACAGGCCGATGGCGTAGGCGCGTTCCTTTTGCGGGAACCACTGCGCGACCGATTTGACGCCGGCGGGGAAGTTGCCCGATTCGCCGATGCCGAGGGCGAACCGCGCCATTGCGAACTGGGTGACGCTATAGGCGCCGCCATGCGCGACATGCGCGATCGTCCAGATGATCACCGCGGCGGCATAGCCCAGCCGCGCGCCGATCACGTCGACCACCTTGCCGAAGCCGAGATAGCCGACCGCATAGGCGATCTGGAACCACACGACGACATCGGCATAGGTCCGCTCGTCCATGTGGAGCGCGGGGTCTTCCATCATGATCGGCTTGAGCAGCCCGATCATCTGACGGTCGATATAGTTGATTGCCGTGGCGGCAAACAACAGGCCGACGATTACCCAGCGATATCGCCCGATCCGGTCCGCGGCGCCCGCTATCGTGGCCCCTCGCGCATCGCTCATTCAGCCTCTCCCGATGTTATTTGCCGCTTGAGTCCGGCTCGCAGCTTGGTTGATGGGTTAGCCGCTACCTCTTGCCGAGGGAAGCGCCGGGGTGAGAAGTTTCGCATTTCACCCCTTGCTCCCAATATATGGGAGTAAGGGGTGAAATTGTTGGCGTCCATGCGCGATGATCGCAAAGTTTGCCCTGCGCAGCCTCGCACCCGCCAGGCCGCGGATGTGATCGGTGAGCCCGAGCCAGACCAGCGCCTCGGCGGCGCGCATCGCGGGCTCGGCGGCGATACGGTCGAGGTCCTGCTCGAACGAAGCGAAATAGGCGGGCACGCCCTGCAGACGATCGAGCCGCGCCCGCGCTTCGGCGATGCTCCAGCGGCGATGATGGATGCCGGTATCGATCAGCCCCCGCACCGCACGAAACAGCAACCAATGGATATGGCCGAGCTCCTCGAGCGGCGCGCCACGATAGACTCCGTGATCGGCCATCAGCTGCTCGGCATGGATCGCCCACCCCTCGGCGAAGGCCGGCAGATAGGCGATGCGCAGCGGGTGTGGATCGGCCGCCGCCTCGATCGGCAGCTGGACCATGTGTCCGGGGAGCAATTCGTGATGGACGACGCTGTGCAGGCTCCAGCGCGGGCGTCGGCGGATTTGTTTCAGGTCGACGAAATAGGCACCCGACTGGCCCTCGGCCGGGATCTGGCGGTAACCACCCTTTCCCGCCGCTTCCTCGGCGCGCGTCATCCGGCGGACGCTGACGTCGAGGCTGGCGCGCGGCACCGGGCCGATCAACGCGGGCAAGGCCCGGCGGGCATGATCGAGCCAGCGGTTCATGTCGGCGACCGCGGCGTCGCGACCGGCATCGTCGTCGGAATAGAGCCAGCGCGGATCGGCGAACATCGCCTTGAAGCGATCGCCGACATTGCCCTTGCCGAAGCCCGCGCCGCGCATCAGCCGGTCGGCGCGCGCGCCCAGACGCGCGACAATATCCTCGAACCGCCGGTGTACGGATTCGGGCTCAACGCGCTCGCCAACATGACGTTCGAGCAGCAGTGCGAAGGCTTCTGCGCCATTAGCGCGCCGCCACAATCCGGGCTCAAAGCCTGGCGGGAGACGATAGGGTCCTTCCGACTTTCCACCGGGAATGAGCTTGGCCAGTTGCGAGTCTAACGCAAGAGCGCCGCGAATCGTTCGCAAATCGAGGCTTGCCGACGGTGATAGCGACGCGGCGTCGAAGGTCTTGAGCCGTGCGAGACGGGCATCATAGCCGG
>JASLBO010000182.1 GCA_030146605.1 Sphingomonas sp.
GATGTAAGCGCATCGTCGTCGCGAAGGGCCGTCGCATGTCGGACGGTTCAAAGACGACTTCCCGCGCATATTGCGCAAACTAGCTCGGGCCGGCTCCCGCGCGAGGTCCGGTCTGCCTCGGCCGGCGCCGGCTGGTCAGCGCTTCATTCTGCCGTCAGGACCCAGTTTCACCGTTCGCCCGGTCTCCGCGGCTGCATAGATCGCCTCGATCAGCCTGAGGTCCCGAAGTCCCATTTCGCCGGGTGTCCGGATCGCCGAGCCGTCCCGAAGGGCGTTTGCGAAATGGTCGAGTTGCCCCGCGAACTGAACACCGGGATCACCCGGCGTGAATACCCGGGCATCGCGGCCCTCGATCCGCATCTTCTGGCCGGAATAGCTCGTCGCCGGGTCCATGATCAAAGCCCCGCTGGTACCGCGCACATGGGCGAAGTTGGCGCCGGCGGAATCGTAGGAGGTCGCCAGCTGGGCTACCGCGCCCGACGGAAACCGCCACTGCGAGGCCACGTGCGCGAAGATCTCGGCGAAGCGGGGATCGCCGCTGGGGCGGAAAGTCGTGGCGCTGATGCTCTCCGGCATTTCGCCAGTGAGGTAGAGAGCCGATTGAAGCCCATAGATCCCGTAATCCTCCAGTGGACCCCCGCCCGCCAGCACGCGGCTCGTGCGCCAGTTCTCGCTCGGGCTGGTCGGACCCATCCGGTAGGACTGTTCGGTCCGCAGGAGCCGGATATCGCCGACTGCTTTCTGCTCCATGAGCCTCATGGCTTCGAGATTATAGGGCTCGAAATGCGATCGGTAGGCGAGCATCAGCTTGCGACTCGCCCGGCGGCCCGCCGCGATCATTCGCTCGCAATCGCCACTGGAGAGCGCCATCGGCTTTTCGCATAACACGTGCTTGCCCGCCGCGAAGGCGCGGATCGCCCACTCGGCATGCAGACCGGTGGGCAAGACGACATAAACAGCGTCGATGCGGTCATCCGATGCGATCCGAGCGAATGCATCGTACGAGTAGCGCGCATCTTGCGGGACGCCGTAAGCGTCGCCTACCCGCCGCAGCTTGTCCGGATTCCCCGATACGATGGCAGCGATATGTGCCCGCTCGGCCTGCTCGAAGCGCGGCATCATCTGATTGAGCGCATAGCCACCCAAGCCGACGATCGCGAATCCGACGCTGTCCGGACGCTTGCGACGTGGCGGGGTGGAGGGGAGCTTCACGCCGTCGGGCAAGGGCTGGCCCATCACACGAGCCCCGCCGCTTACCTGGACGAGCGCTGCAGCGGAACCCGCCGTCGCTGCCAAAGACGCCGCTAACACGCCTCCGCCAGCTTCGATGAACCCTCGCCGCGTAATGCCATTGTCGATCATTACCGCTCTCCTTTTCCTGCGCTCCAACACGCACGCTGCGAAACCTTCCTACGCCCGCCGCGCCGGCGCTCGAAGTATCCAGAGCCCGGGGACGACGTCCCGCCGGCCATGCAGGAACTCGCCTGTCGAGCTGGAGAAAGCAATATGACTTCGACGGTCTGGCGGTGAGCTGCCTTTCTCGAGATCCCTTGATGCGCGGCTTTCAGGAAGGCCGAGTTCCGCTCGGTGGAAGCCCCGCGTGCCGATGAACCAGCCCCCTTTTTTCGCAGCCCGGGGTGACGCTGGTCGCACGAAGTGCAACCAGCCATACTGCGCGTCAGGGAGAGCAACACATGCAGGATCAACAGGCCACCCGTGAGAGGTCGGCCAACGCACAGACCGGTGAGAGCACGCTCCGCCGCATCACTGCCCGGCTGATGCCGTTGCTCTGCGTGATGTACCTGATCGCCTATATCGATCGGCAGAATGTCTCCTATGCGAAGCTCGAGATGGTCGACGCGCTGGGTCTGTCCGAAGCGGCCTACGGGCTGGGCGCCAGCCTGTTCTTCCTCGGCTATTTCTTGTTCGAAGCGCCCGCGAACATGATCCTCGCAAAGGTCGGCGCGCGGCTGTGGTTCGCGCGCATCATGGGGACCTGGGGCCTGATCACGCTTGCGCTCGGCTTCACCCAGGACGCGACAATGTTCTACGTGCTGCGCTTCCTTCTCGGCGTGGCGGAGGCGGGCTTCTTCCCCGGCGTGCTCTACTTGCTCACGCTTTGGTACCCCCAGGCGCGGCGAGCGCAGATGGTCGGCTGGTTCATGATCGCGAGCGCCGTGGCCAACGCAGTCGGTTCGCTGATCGGGGGCGCATTGCTGGAGCTGGGCGGCGTTGCGGGCCTTGCCGGGTGGCAATGGGTATTCCTCGCCACCGGCGTGCCAGCCGTGCTGCTGGTCCCCGTCGTGCTGATGGCGCTGCCGAGTACCCCCGCCGACGCGCGGTTCCTGAGCGCCGCGGACAAGGCCTGGCTCGCAGCCGAACTCGCGGCGGAGCCGAAGCAGGCGCTCGAAGGCTCGGCGTGGCGGGCGCTGCTCGATCCGCGCGTGCTGCTGCTGGCCGCGCTCTATTTCGGGATGCCGCTCGGCGCCTATGGGCTGAGCTACTGGCTGCCGACTATCGTCAAGGGCTTCGGCGCCTCGAACCTGCAGAACGGGTTCATCAACGTGATCCCCTGGATCTGCGTCGCCCTCGCATTGTGGGCCGTGCCGCGCCACGCCGCGCGCTACGGTGCAACCCGCTGGCACATCGTCGCGCCGTTGCTGATCGCCGCGACCGCCCTGCTCGGTAGCGTGGTGCTGCCGGGCTCCGTAGTGAAGTTCGCCTGCCTCTGCCTCGCCGCCGCCGCTGTCTTCGCAGGCCAGCCCATGTTCTGGAGCGTTCCGCAACGGCTGCTGACCGGCGCCCATGCCGCGGCGGGGCTCGCGGCCACCAACTCGATAGGCAATCTGGGCGGTTTCGTCGCACAGAACGCCGTTCCGGCGGTGCGCGACGCTACAGGGAGCAACCTCGCGCCGATGGCGTTGCTTTCGGGCGCGCTTGCGCTCTCCGCTGTGGGCTTCTTCCTGTTTCTTCCAAGGATCACCGACAACGGGCGATCTGCCTGACCCGCGCTTCGTCGGTACGTTTAGCACTCATGGACTTCTTCTGGATGGCGTGGATGGGCAATGTGATCAGCTGGAACCTGAACTACTGACCCGACGTCCCTGGAAAAGAGCGGAAAAAAATGGGCTGCGCGAACGCCAGCGGATCAAGTGGCACTGAGTGCGCGATTGGGCAGGGATGCGACGCCACGCTGGGGGCATT
>JASLBO010000190.1 GCA_030146605.1 Sphingomonas sp.
CTGGATGCGCGCGCCGCCGCTGTCGTTGAGGCCGATGATGGGCGCGCCGACCTTCATCGCCATGTCCATGATCTTGCAGATCTTCTGAGCATGGCGTTCGGAAAGCGAGCCGCCGAACACCGTGAAGTCCTGGCTGAACACGAAGACCAGCCGGCCGTTGATCGTGCCGCTGCCGGTGACGACGCCGTCGCCGGGGACGATCTGCTGCTCCATGCCGAAATCGACGCAATTGTGCTCGACATACATATCGAGCTCTTCGAACGATCCGGAATCGAGCAGTATCTCGACCCGCTCGCGCGCAGTGAGCTTGCCCTTGGCATGCTGCGCGTCGATCCGCTTCTGCCCGCCGCCCAGCCGGGCCGCGGCGCGGCGGCGCTCCAGTTCCTCGATCGTCGACGACATGCAGCTCTCCAAGGGTGGCGCCTTCTGCACAGGGCATGCGGAGCGAGGCAAATGCAATGTTGTAAAGTTGCAGCGAGGAGGTTTGCAGAATATACGCGACCGATGCGGAACCCGACCCAGTACAATCCTCCCTCGCGTAGCGGGGGAGGTGGCGCCGAAGGCGACGGAGGGGGCCTCTCCCCATATGTCGCGCTCGCGGCCACGCCCCCTCCGTCAGGCTACGCCTGCCACCTCCCCCGCTTCGCGAGGGAGGATTGATGTCACTCCCCCGCCGCCGCCTGTTCGAAGGCTTTCGCCTGCGCGACCTGCGCCGCCGCGTCGCCCTCAGCCAGGCCGCGATGGCCGCGCGGCTCGGCATCTCGGTCCCCTATCTCTCGCAGATCGAGAATAACGGCCGCCCGATCACCGACGCGGTCCTCCTCGCGCTCGCCCGCGAATTCCCGATGGAGGCGGCCGACATCGGCGCCGAGGCCGAGACTTCCACCCTGCTCCGCACGATCGACGCGGCGACCGACACCAGCATCCCCGCGCACCCGCTGAGCGAAACCGACGTCCGCCGCGGGCTCGAGCAACAGCCCCTCCTCGCCCGCCGCCTCGTCGCCGTCCACGATGCATGGCGCCGCAGCCAGGAGCAGCTCCGCGTCCTCGACGACCGCTTCGACACCGGATCGAGCGACGCCGCGCCCTTGCCGTGGGAGGAAGTCCGCGACTGGTTCCAGGCCGAGGGCAATTACATCGACGCGATCGACCGCTCGGCCGAGGCGCTCGCCGACGCGCTCGACGAAGGCCCGGTCATGCAGGCATTCGAGGACCGGCTGCGCCGCTGGCATGGCGTCCGCGTGATCGGCGAGGACAGCGAAGGCAGCCAGCTCAGCCGCTTCGACGAAGGCGCACGCACGCTCGCGCTCAATTCGGGCCTGCCGCCGGAGAGCCGCGCTTTCCTGCTCGCGCACCGCCTCGTCCGCTATGAATTCGCCAACGAAATGCGCCACGTCGTCGCGGAGGCCGGACTGGCGAGCCAGGCATCGCGCGAATTGCTCAGCGTCGGTCTCGCCAATTACGCCGCCGGCGCGCTGCTGATGCCCTATGGCAGCTTCCGCGCCCGTGCCCGCGAAGTGCGCCACGACATCGATCGGCTGCGCCAGCGCTTCGGAGTCAGCTTCGAGCAGGCCTGCCACCGCCTGTCGACCCTCCAGCGCCCCGGCGCCGCGGGCCTGCCTTTCTTCTTCTGCCGGGTCGACATGGCCGGCAACATCACCAAGCGCCACTCGGCGACCCGCCTCCAATTCGCCGCGCTGGGCGGCGCCTGCCCCTTGTGGATCGTCCATGAGGCAGTCGCGATCCCGGATCGCATCCTCGTCCAGCTCGCCGAGATGCCCGACGGCACGCGCTACGTCTCGATGGCGAAGGGGCTGGTCAAGCCGTCGGGCAGCTATGCCCGCCCGCCGCGGCGCTATGCGGTGGCGCTGGGCTGCGAGGAGGCCCACGCCGCCGACTTCGTCTACGCCGACGATCTACGCCCGGGGGGCCCGGCGACGCCGATTGGCGCGAGCTGCCGGATCTGCCCGCGCACCGACTGCGACCAGCGCGCCTTCCCGCCGGCGGGCTCGGTGATCGAGATCGATGCCGATCGACGCAGTGTAGTGCCCTACGCTTTCCGCTGATCCTCCCCGGCACGGGGAGGGGGACCAGCGAAGCTGGTGGAGGGGGCGTGCCGAGAGGATTGACCTATGAGGAGAACCCCCTCCGTCAGCCCAAGGCTGCCACCTCCCCGTGCCGGGGAGGATCAAGATTGCGGCCCCTGCCCAACCCATGACATACCGACTCAACGAAAAACCACAGGAGAGGCATATGGCCACCGCGATCGCATCCGCGCAGATGACCGAAGCCGAATGGGAGGCGCGCCAGCAGCTCGCCGCCTGCTACCGCGTGTTCGATCATCTCGGCTGGTCCGAGATGATCTACAACCACATCACCGTGAAGCTGCCCGGCGACGAGGGCGCCTTCCTGATCAACCCGTTCGGGCTCCACTTCAGCGAAGTGAAGGCCTCCAACCTCGTCAAGATCGACATTGACGGGAACAAGCTCGACGATTCGCCCTATCCCGTGAACCGCGCGGGCTTCGTCCAGCATGCGCTGTTCCACCGCCATCTCCCCGACGCGCATTGCATCATGCACACGCACACTACCGCCGGCATGGCAGTGAGCAGCGTCGCGGGCGGACTGCGCCCCACCAATTTCTATGCATGCAATTTCGCCGGCCAGATCGCCTATCACGATTTCGAAGGCGTGACGGTGCGCGACGAGGAAGGTGCGCGGCTGCTTTCCAATCTCGGCGACAAGCGGGTGATGCTGCTGCGCAACCACGGCATCCTCGTAATGGGCCGCACCTTGCCCGAGGCGTTCGTCAAGCATTGGGCGCTCCAGCGCGCCTGCGAGATCCAGCTCGCGACGCTGTCGATGGGCGAGCCTCTGCTGGTTGCCGACGAAGTCGTCGCGGTCCACCAGCGCGATCTCCACATGGCGCAGGTCCCGGGCGGCCCCGGCGCGGCGGACTTCGCCGCAATGGTCCGGCTGGTCGATCGGGTGGACAAGAGCTGGCGCGAATAAATCCCTCTCCCATCGGGAGAGGGAGGGAGCCGACGCGGTCGGCGGAAGGGTGAGGGTCGAGTGGTCGCTCACCCTCGACCCTCACCCTTCCCACTGCCTCCGGCAGCGGGCCCCTTCCCTCTCCCGATGGGAGAGGGAGTTCACCCAAACCGGAACCCGCTCACCGCCCAGCCCATCACATGGTCGCGGTAATCGGCCACCGCCGGCCCCTCCCCGCCCGCGCCGAGCGCGACCATCAGCGGCAGCAGGTGCTCCTCGCGCGGATGGGCGAAGCGGGCATGCGGCAGCGTATCCCACGCAGCCACGCGCTCCGCCCGCCGCGCGGGATCGGGATCGGTCACGGCATCGACCAGGGCCGCATCCCATTCGTCGGCGACCGCCGTCACTTGCGGACCGCGCGCCCGCAGATTGTGGAAGCTCATGCCCGATCCGACGATCAGCACGCCTTCGTCGCGCAGCGGCGCCAGTGCCCGCCCAATCGCGATGTGCGCCGCAGGATCGAGGTCCGCGCGCAGCGAAAGCTGCACCAGGCGGATATCCGCATCGGGGACTGCGACCATCATCGGGATGAACACCCCGTGGTCCCAGCCGCGCGCCCGCTCCTCGCCGACGGGGTGCCCCGCCTGCTCGAGCAGTGCCTTCGTCCGCATCGCCACCCCGGGTGCGCCAGGCGCATCCCAGCGCAGCCGATAGGTGTGCTCGGGAAAGCCGCCATAATCGTAGAGCAGAGGCTGACCGCTGCCGAGATGCACGGTCACCTCGGCTTCTTCCCAATGCCCGGAGATCAACAGGATCGCTTCCGGCCGCTCGGGCAGGCTGTCGATCAGTTCCGCCAGATATGCCTGCATCGGCCGCCACATCGGATCGGCTGGTCCGCCATCCGGGTCCATGAAGAAGCACGGGCCGCCGCCGTGCGGAATGAAGAGCGTCGGCATGCCGGGCATGATGTTTTCCTACAAGTGCATGTTCTGCTATTGTTCCCGCATGGCGATCCGACCCAACCCCGACGAACGAGTCCGCGACGGGGAACAAGATTACACCACCAAGCAACTTTTGTTCACGATTCGCGGGAAAAAAGCGAAGTTAGGCCCGGCGAATCCAACATTGGCGGGACACTCGGCTGCGGCAATGGCTGTTTCGGAAACGCGCCGTTTCCGGCTACATCGCAGCGATGACTCGCTTCACCGTCAACAACCAGCCGGTCGAATACAAGATGGATCCGCGCACGCCGTTGCTCTGGGCATTGCGCGATGCGTCCAATCTCACCGGCACCAAATATGGCTGCGGCACGGGGGATTGCGGCGCCTGCGCGGTCGATGTCGACGGTGGGCTGCGGCTGGCCTGCCAGGAAACGATCGGCGCGCTCGAGGGTACCTTCGTCACTACGATCGAAGGGCTTTCGAAGGATCGCAGTCACCCGGTGCAGCAGGCTTTGCTCGCGACCAACATCATCCAATGCGGCTATTGCATCCCCGGCATCGTCATGGCCGCCTCGATATTGCTGCGCAACAATCGCAACCCGAGCGAAGCGGATATCAAGGGAGCAATCCCCAATATCTGCCGCTGCGGCATCTATCCGCGGCTCGTCGGCGCAATCACCGAGGCGGCACGATCGGCACGCGGCGACACGCCGTTGGCGACCGAGCCGGAGCCGCCGGTCGAAGCGCCGGCCCCCGAATGAGATGGCGCAATTCTTTCAGTCACCTTTCGCCGCAATTCAGCAACCGCTCATCGGGTGCGGTCTAGTGCCAGTCCTATCATGTAGCCCGGCGTCTTGCCGGTCTCGACGGAGAC
>JASLBO010000202.1 GCA_030146605.1 Sphingomonas sp.
GGAGAGATAGCTCCGCCGAGAGGGAAAGCCACCCCCCGTCATCCCGGCGCACGCCGTGATCACTATGCGATGGCTCGGCCCGTCCAAGATCGCGGCTTTCGCCGGGATGACGATTGTGGGTAAAGGCCCGTCATGCGGATCATCTTCATGGGAACCCCCGAATTCGCCGTGCCCGTGCTCGACGCGCTGGTTGAAGCGGGGCACGCGCTGGTGGCGGCCTATAGCCAGCCGCCGCGGCGCGGCAATCGCGGCAGGACCGCGCCTTCGCCGGTACATGCACGCGCCGAGGCATTGGGGATCGCGGTGCGCACCCCCCTCACCCTGCGCGATCCAGGGGCGCAGGCGGACTTCGCGGCATTGGCCGCCGATGTGGCGGTGGTGGCGGCTTATGGGCTGATCCTGCCGCGGCCGATCCTCGATGCGCCGCGGCTCGGCTGCCTGAACGTCCACGGCTCGCTGTTGCCGCGCTGGCGGGGTGCCGCGCCGATCCAGCGGGCGATCCTCGCCGGCGATGCCGAGACCGGCGTGGGGATCATGCAGATGGAGGCAGGGTTGGACACCGGCCCGGTGCGGCTCGAAGGGCGAACGCCGGTGGACGGCAAGACCGCAGGGGAACTGGCCGCGGAGCTGAGCGCGATGGGCGCGCGGCTGATGGTCGAGGTGCTCGGCGATATCGGCCGCTATCCGCCCGTGCCGCAGCCCGAGGACGGCGTCACTTATGCGGCAAAGATCGACAAGGCCGAGGCGCGGCTCGATTTCTCGCTTCCGGCCGAAGCGGTCGAGCGGCAGGTGCGCGCGTTCAATCCCGCGCCCGGAGCCTTCTTCGAATATGGCGGCGAGCGCCTGCGCGTGCATGCGGCGGCGATTGTCGCAGGGCATGGCGAGCCCGGGATCGTGCTCGACGAACAGCTGACGATCGCCTGTGCCGACGGCGCGATCCGCCCCGTCCTGATCCAGCGGGCGGGACGTGGCGTCATGACCTCGGCCGAGTTGCTGCGCGGCTTTGCGATTCCGGCGGGCACCCGGCTTTGACGCGGTTCGCGCTGACGGTGGAGTTTGACGGCCGTCCCTTCATGGGCTGGTAGCGGCAGGACCATGGGCCGAGCGTGCAACAGGCGATCGAAGCCGCAGCCTTCGCCGTCACCGGCGAGACCGCGGTGGTGAATGCTGCGGGCCGCACCGATGCGGGCGTGCACGGGCTCGGCATGCGCGCGCATCTCGATATCACGCGGCCGATCACCGCGTTCCGCCTGATGGAGGCACTCAACGCCCGGCTGCGGCCCCACCCTGTGGCGATACTCGATTGCGCCGAAGTGGCGGACGACTGGCATGCGCGCTTCTCGTGCGTCGCGCGGCACTATGAATATCGCATCGTCACCCGGCGGGCGCCGCTGACCTGGGAAAAGGGGCTGGCATGGCGGATTCCCGCCGCGCTCGATGCAGCGGCGATGCACGAAGCGGCGCAAATGCTGGTCGGCCGGCACGACTTCACCACCTTCCGCTCGGCGCATTGCCAGTCGGAGAGCCCGCTCAAGACGCTCGACAGGCTCGACGTGACGCAGGCGGGAGACCGGGTGCTGGTACGCGCTTCGGCGCGGTCGTTTTTGCACCATCAGGTGCGCTCGATGGTCGGGTGTCTGGGGCTGGTGGGTCAGGGGAAATGGCGTGTTGGCGATCTCGGCGATGCGCTCGAAGCGCGCGACCGGGCTCGGCTCGGGCTGAACGCGCCGCCCGACGGGCTGTTCTTCGTGCGCGCCGATTATCCCTGACGGCTGAACTTCGCGGCGAGCTCGACATGCGTCGACCAGCGGAATTGACCGACCGGCTGGACCCAGTCGAGACGGTAGCCGGCCTTAGACAGAGTCTCAGCATCTCGCGCGAACGTGCTGGGATTGCATGATACATACCCGATCAAAGGTACGCCCGACAGCGCGATCTCGGCCACCTGCTCGCGCGCGCCGGCGCGGGGCGGGTCGAGGATCACCGCATCGAAATTGGACAGGTCCTTCGCGGTGACCGGGCGGCGGAAAAGGTCGCGATGTTCGGCGAACACCGCCCGCCCGGCAGCCCCCGCCGCCGCCTTCAACGCCATGATCGGATCGCGCGCCGCCTCGGCGGCATAGACCTTCGCCCTCGGAAATGCGAATGTGAAAGTACCGATCCCAGCGAACAGATCCGCCACTGCCCGGGCCTCACCCGCGATATCCCGCACAGCGGCGATCAGGGCCGCCTCGCCCTCTGGTGTGGCTTGGAGGAAATTGCCCGGCGGAAATGGCACTGGCACGCCACCCAGCGTCACCGTAACCGGCTCGGGCTCGTAGCGCGCGCTTGGGCCGAAGCCCTCGTCGATCGACAGGCGGGCGAGATGATGGCGGTGCGAGAAGGCGCTCAGCGCTTCGGCGGCGGCGAGACCCTCGGCTTCGAGGCCGTCGATCAGCACGTCTGCGCCCTGATCGGTCCGGGCGAGATGCACATTTATCCGGCGCGTGCCCGGGATCAACGCCGCGAGCATGCCGCGCAGCGGTGCGACCAAGGCGAACAATTCGGGGGCGAGGATCCAGCACTCCTCGAGATCGATCAGCTCGTGGCTGTTTTGCCGGTTGAAGCCCAAGCGGACTTGACGCCCGCGGCGCTCGGCGTGGAGCGTCGCGCGGCGGCGCGTGTTGGGCGGGGACAGCAGCGGCGCGCGGATCCAGCTCTCGAGGCCATGCGCCGCCAGCGCGCCGGAAACCCGATCGGTGATGAACTGGGTCCAGCTGGCGTCATCGAGATGCTGGAGCTGGCAGCCGCCGCATTCGGGGAAATGCTTGCAGGGCGGAATCTGGTGGTGCGGCCCGGCAAGGACCGCGCCTTCGGGCGTAACCCGATCGCCGGGCGCCGCGAAGGCCACATGGCGACCGTCGGCAGTGACGCCATCGCCGCGCGCCGCGACGCGGAGAACTTCGTCATCGTTCACAGACATTCTGAAATCGCCTCGGGAATATGCGCGATCAGGTCATCGGCGATCAGCGCCGGTCCGGCAAGCTGCGCGGCGCGGGCGTGGAGCCATGCCGCCGCCTCGGCGGGGGCGGTCCCCTCCCCACCTTGCACCACCTGCGCGGCGAGCAGGCCTGCAAGCACGTCGCCGGTTCCGGCAGTCGAGAGCCAAGGCGAGGCCCCGGCGAGGAAGCGGACGTCGCCCTTGGGCGAGGCGATCACGGTATCGGCGCCCTTGTGAACGATCGTGGCGCGGGCTTCGGCAGCGGCGGCAACCGTGCGATCGATTTTGCCGCCCTCCCCGGCGAACATCCGGTCGAATTCGCCGGAATGCGGCGTGAGCCAGGTCGGCGCGGCGCGCGTCTCGAGCCAGCGGGCTGCGCCTGTGCCGAGGAGAGTCAGTGCATCGCCATCGAGGATCAGCGGGCACGGCGCAGCGAAGGCGGCGCGGAGATAGACTTCGGCGCGGCGATCGCGGCCGAGGCCGGGGCCGAGAACGACTGCGTCGATCCGATCCCATCCCAGGAATTCGGTCAGATCCTCCGCGCTGCGTACTTCACGGCGAACCAGCGCGTCGGGGCCCTCGCCCCACGGGCGATCGCCGGCGAGTACGACATAGCCCGCACCGCCCGCCATCGCCGCCCGCGCGGCAAGGCGTGCCGCGCCCGGCATCGCGCCTTCGATCACCGCGACGAGCCCGCGGCTGTATTTGTGGCTGTGCGCGCCCGGAGTTTCGATCCGGGGACGCGCCACGGTGCGCCAGCGGGCTTCGACCGGAATGTCGAGATCGGCCAAAAGGAGCTTGCCGCAGCGCTCAAGACCACAATCGAGCAGATGACCGGGCTTGAGCGCGCCCAGCGCCAGTGTGACGTCGATCCCGCGCGGCGCGCCGAGATCGGCGCCGGTGTCGGTGTCGACTCCCGAAGGCAGATCGATCGACAACACGAACTCGGCCTGCTTGCACAGATCGGCGAACACCGCGGCAAGGCCGCGTTCGAGCGGGCGAGTCATGCCGGTGCCGAACAGGCCGTCGATGATAACGAGGCGCGGGCGCGCGGCGTAAAGCGAGGTGGTCGGCCCCTGCCATAGCGCATGCATCCTCTCGGCGGCACCCGGCGCCGGCGCGCCAGTGGCGACGAGGCTGACGTCATGACCCTCGTTCTGGAGGAGGCGCGCCGCAACATAGGCGTCGCCGCCATTGTTGCCGGGGCCGGCGAGCACCAGGATCGGGCGCCCCATTGCGAAGCGGGCGGTCTCACGCGCGACTGCGTCCCCTGCCCGTTCCATCAACACGTCCTGCGACACGCCATCGGCGAACACCACCTGCTCAGCTGCACGCATCTCGGCGGCGGTCAGGATCGGCGCACCCGAGGGGATCATTGGCGTACGGTCGCCGGAAGCCGATAGCGCGAGCCGCCGAGTTCGACTTCGATGCGATCTGGGCCGAGCGGCGTGACCTTTGCAGGTTCGGCGCCATCGGCGGCGATCACGCCGCGACCGTCGCGGGTGATCTGGAGACGGTGAAAGGCGCCGTCGGGGTGGCGGAGGGTGAGGATGACGCCGGTTGGGGTCGCGGTGCGGTCTATGGTGCAAGCCGCGGCGAAGTCGGAACTGCCCGGCGCCGCGCAATGGATTTTAGGGGTTTCGGGCTGGGATATGACGGTCTGGTTGGAGGCTTCGGGCGCTGGTTCGGCTGGCTTTTCGGCATGCGGCCCGCCACAGGCGGCGAGAAGCGCAATGCATGCGCCGGTTAGCCCAGCGAACCGTGCGCTCGCGGCGCGCCCCCCCCGTAAACCAGAGGGGAGCAGTCGCGGCAAGCACTGGAGTTCATCGCTCCCCTTTCGCGTAGCGGGAGGGGTCCGGGGAGGGCCTGAGGCCGCGAGGACGTGATGAAACAAGCGCCCTTGGCGGCATCGAGCCGCCACGTTCGCTAAATCCACCCTGTGCCCCTCCCGCTCAGGGAGGGGAAGTGAAGATCAGATATCCGCGTAGACATGGCGTTCGGCGCTCGCTCCCGGGTGCGTTACCGCACCCTTATAGGCTGGGCCGACGGTTCGGGAATAGCGCCAGAGCGCCCCCGCCTGGTAATCGTTGACGCGGGGCTGCCATTTGGCGCGGCGTTCGGCGAGCACGTCCTCGGGTACGTCCAGGTCGATCGTTCCGGCTTCGGCGTCGATGCGGATGGTGTCGCCATTCTCGACCAATGCGATCGGACCGCCCTCGGCCGCCTCGGGGCCGACATGGCCGATGCAGAAACCGCGGGTGGCGCCCGAGAAGCGGCCGTCGGTGATCAGCGCCACCTTCTCGCCCATGCCCAGACCATAGAGCGCCGCGGTGGTTGACAGCATCTCGCGCATGCCCGGGCCGCCCTTGGGGCCTTCGTAGCGGATGATGATCACTTCGCCCTCCACGATCTTGCGATGCTCGACCGCCTCGAAGCACTCCTCCTCGCAGTCGAACACGCGGGCCGGGCCGGTAAACTGGAGCCGGTGCATGCCGGCGACCTTCACGATCGCACCCTCGGGCGCCAACGTCCCGCGCAGACCGACCACGCCGCCGGTGGGGGAGAGCGGCGTCTTGACGTCATAAATGACCTTCTGGTCGGGGTTCCAGGTGACCTGGTCGATATTCTCGCCCAGCGTCTTGCCGGTGACGGTCAGGCAATTGCCGTCTAGGAAACCCCCCATGAGCATCGTCTTCATCAGCATGTAGACGCCGCCAGCCTCATGCATATCCTTGGCGACGTATTTGCCGCCGGGTTTCAAGTCAGCGATATAAGGCGTTGATTTAAAAGCCTCCGCTACGTCATGAAGATCGAACTCGATGCCAGCCTCGCTGGCCATTGCCGGCAAGTGGAGCGCGGCGTTGGTCGAGCCGCCCGTCGCGGCGACGACGCGGGCGGCGTTGACGAACGCCTCGCGGGTGCAGATGTCTCGTGGGCGCAAGTTCAGCTCGAGCAGGTTCATCACCTGGTGCCCTGCCGCGACGGCGATCTGCTCGCGCGACTGGTACGGCGCCGGCACCATGTTCGAATTGGGCAGCGACAGGCCGATCGCCTCGCCAACGCACGCCATGGTGTTGGCCGTGAACTGGCCACCGCAGGCGCCGTGGCCGGGGCATGCGACCTTTTCCAGCGCAGTGAGCTCGTGGAGCGGACAATTGCCAGCGGCGAACTTCCCCACCGCCTCGAACACATCGACTACGGTGACGTCCTTGTCGTGGAAGCGGCCGGGGAGGATCGATCCGCCATAGACGAAGATCGAAGGCACGTTGAGGCGAAGCATGGCCATCATCATGCCCGGCAGCGACTTGTCGCAGCCCGCGAAGCCGACCAGCGCATCATAGCAATGGCCGCGAACGCTGAGCTCGACCGAGTCGGCGATCACTTCGCGGCTGACCAGCGAGGATTTCATCCCCTGATGCCCCATGGCGATGCCGTCGGTGACAGTGATCGTGTTGAAGCGGCGCGGCATGCCGCCATTGGCGATGACCCCTTCGCGGGCGGCATCGGCCTGGAAATTGAGCGTCGTATTGCACGGCGCGCTGTCATTGCCGGCGCTCGCCACCCCCACGAAGGGTTTGGCGATATCCTCTTCGGGGATACCCATCGCGTAATAATAGCTGCGGTGCGGCGCGCGCTCGGGGCCGACGGATACATGGCGGCTGGGAAGGCGGGACTTGTCGAATCGGTTTGTCATGATGCGCAAGCCTATGTCGCTGCGAGGCAGGTTTGCGCAAGACTGTTACGCACATTGCGTCATTCGCGCTGGGAGGACGGCTCTCAGGTGCGTGGTGAGATCAGCCAACACGGTCGTCCATGCAACCACTCCCGCCGCGTCGCGGATCAGGTCGTTGCGAACTTCGATCGCTATCGAGGGGATACCGTTCGCTTCGGCATGCCGGTTGAGCGTCGCGTTGAGCAGCCGCCCCGAATAAGGCTGGTTATCGCCGGTAACGATATCGCGGTCGCGGAAGAAGTCGATCGCCGGGCGCGCGGCGCGAGAATCGCGATTGTAGAGTATGCCGACCTGCCAGGGACGATCGGTGCCGCCATGTTCGAGGCGCGGGGTGAAGCTGTGGATCGCGAGGATCAAGCGGGGCCGCTGCGCCCTGACCCGGCGCGCCAACAGGCGATGATAAGGCGCGTGGAAGCGGGCGATCCGCGCGCCGCGATCGACACTGCTATTGCCCTGGATCAGATGTCCGTCGCTGCGATGGGGAATCAGGGCGACATGATCGGGCTCGCGGTGGAGATCGATCACCAGCCGCGAGACGGTCGCGAGGATCGCGGGCGCGTCGAGGCGGGCGGCGAGGCTGCGCGTGAGCGGACCGGCGCCGATATCGACGGCGATGTGCAGATCGAGCAGTTCGGGCGCGATTCCGAGATCCACATCGGCGGGCACGGCATTTGAGGCATGATCGCAGATTAGCAGGATATCCCGCTGATTTCCCTCGACAATGTCAGCATGTGCGCTCATCGATAGAGCGGCCTGCGGCGTTCGCGGAACGCGGCAAGGCCCTCGGCGAACTCGGCACCTTCGAACGCGTCGTCAAAGGCTTGGTCGAGCCCCTCCCCGCCTTTGATCGCGCGCTTGAGCAGGCGCACCGATTGCGGCGCGTTGCCGGCGATTGCCGAGGCGAGGCCGGTCGCCGTCTCGATCGCCTTTTTTGCGCGCAACTCGACCAGCCCGATGCGCTTGGCCTCATCGGGAACGAGCCGGTCGCCGGTGAACAGCATCAGCGATGCTATACCCGTCCCCACCTGTGCCATGAGCCGCGCGACGTCTTGCTGCGGATAGCCGAGGCCGAGCCGCGCCGGCGTGGTGGCGAATTCGGCGTGATTGCCGGCGACGCGGATGTCGGCGGCGAGGATCAGCGCAACCGCAGCGCCGAAGCAGCCGCCGTCGATCGCGGCGATCACCGGGATGGGCAAAGTGGCGATCGTCTCGATCGCGTCGCGCATCGCAGTGCGGAAGGCGGCGCGCAGGGCGGGATCGCGCTGAAGCGCCTCGAACTCGCGAACGTCGGCACCCGCCGAGAATATGCCCGCGACATCGGATCTGAGGATCACCGCGCGTGCATCGCCGACGTCGCGCGCCGCGGCGGCGAGCGCCTGCCACGCTGCGATCGCCAGCGCGTTCTTTGCCTCGGGCCGCGCGAGGGCGATGGTCGCGACCGACCCGTCGCGGGTGAGGTTGATCATGCCGGCGCTCTGCCCGATCGCGCCGCGGCTGTCACGCCGGCGGGTTGCCGCGCGCCGATTTGCCCGATAGCCCGCGCGCCATGACTCGTATCGTCGGCCATGTCGCGTCGCTCACTCG
>JASLBO010000234.1 GCA_030146605.1 Sphingomonas sp.
CTGGCGCCAAAGAAGCCGCGACGCCGGTGATGACCTTTGAGGAGGCTGCCCGCGCCTGGCACAAGAACCGCCTCGAGACCCTCCACGCCGGCCATGCGGTGCGCCTGCTGACGCGGCTCGAGCGTGACGCGTTTCCGGCGCTTGGCGCACGAGACCTGCGCTCGATCACCAGCGGCGATGTGCTGGCGATGGTGCGGTCGGTAGAGGCGCGCGGTGCACTCGACGTCAGCCGCCGCCTCAAGCAGCATGTCAGCCAGATCTACCGCTTTGCGATTCCGCAGGGCTGGGCCGATCAGGACCCTGCCGCCTACCTTAGTGACCTGCTCAAGCCGAAGCCCCGCACGCGTCACATGGCGCGGGTGGGATTGGGCGAGCTTCCGGAACTTGTGCGGGCGATTGATCGATACGACGGCGAGGAGACTCCGCGGCGGCGTGCCGTGACCCGTGCTGCGTTACTCTTCACGCTGCTTACATGGGCACGCACCAACGAGACCCGCCTTGCGTCATGGCACGAGTTTGAGGATCTCGACGGCGCGGAACCGCTGTGGCGAGTGCCCGCCAGCCGAATGAAGATGGAGCGCGAGCACCTCGTGCCGCTTGCGCCGCAGGTGGTGGATCTGCTCGCCGGGGTTCGTGCCTATTCCAGTGGCGGCTATGTCTTTGGCGGCGACAAGCTTGGTCAGCCCATTTCCCAGAACACCATGATCTATGGTTGCTATCGCATGGGTTACCGCGGACGGCAGACCGTGCACGGGTTTCGCGGCCTTGCATCCACCTGGGCGAACGAGGCCGAGTGCTATCGGGCTGACTGGATCGAGCTGGCACTCGCCCACACCGATCGTGACGATGTCCGCAGCGCATATAACAGCGCCCTCTACCTCACGCCGCGGCGACGCATGCTCGAGGCTTGGGCAAGCTTGGCAGCCAACATGATAGAAGGCCGAGATCTAACAGGTGTGGGCCGCACGTCCGCACCCAAGTCCATGGCGTGATCTGGGCCTGAAGCTGACTGGCAGCTCTTTGGTGGGGGAAACGCAACAAGCTGCCGCTTGATCATCCAAGCGCCCACCCTGTCTCAAAGATGCCCTCATGGGCCGCCCTCCAAGGGCGGCCCATGTGCATCTCTCCGGTATTAGAAGGAGAAGCGTAGCGAGCTCGAGATCGTCCGACCGTTCACTGCACGGCCCCAGCCAATGCCGTTGGCCGGCATCGTGGCTTGCGAAATCTCGAAATACCCTAGCGTGTTGAACAGGTTGTTGGCGTTCACGCTCAGCTGCACGTTCTCGGCGGGGTGGAACTGCACAAAGGCATTTACCACCGTAAAACCGGGCATCTTGAGCTGGTCGGTATCCTGTGCGTAGCTGCTGGTGACGGTGACCGAGCTGGCGCCGAAGGTGGCGTAGCGGGTGTTTACCTGCGGCATCAGCTGGAAGGTGAATTCCGGCTGGTGGCGCGGCTCGAGCCCGGTGATCGCCGCGTTGAGCGCGTCCTCGGTGATCTTCGCCTTTGTCCAGGTAGCGCCGGCGTTGACGCTGAACGGCCCCCGACGGAAGCTGCCCTCGAACTCGGCGCCATAAGCGCGGTAGAGCCGTGAGGTGCCGAGGCCGGTGCCCGACTGGATGTTGTCATCCTCGGAATTGGCGAGGAAGCCGACCAGGTTAAGTGCGAGACCCGCCTGGCGGAACTTCACGCCGCCTTCGAGCTGGCGCACCGTGTCATAGGCTTCCGACGAATCCGGCAGGTGGCCGCTGTTATAGTCGATCGCCGAGGTGAACAGGATCTTGTCGGCATTGGCACGGGCGCCCCGGCTGTAGCGGGCAAAGACCGCTAGTTCCTCGGCGATGCGGTAGTTGATGCCCGCCGAATAGCTGAGATACTTGTAGTCGTAGTTGACCGGCGAGGGCTGGGTCAGCGGGAGCATCGCAGTCTGCCGTTCGACAGCGGAGATGATGCCGTCGCGGTTGAAGTCGACCGAGGTGATCCCCGGCCGGCCGCCACCGAGGTCGGCGCCGAACACCGTGCCGTTGACGCTGCCCACATCGTAGCGGACGCTGCCGCCGATCGCGATCTTGCCGAAGCGATAGTTGATCGAGCCGTAGGGCGCCGTGATGTCGTAATCCACGTTGAAGGCGCGGTGCAGCAGGCTCAGCCCCTGGATCGAGAAGGCCGAATATCCGTTCTGGGTGACCTTGGTGCCCGCGGCGTTGGTCACGTCGACCAGCGACGCATTGCCGCCGCCGACCACGTCCTGGACCGCCGTCGAGTACAGCCAGTCCATGTCGATCGTCTGCATCGCCTTGTAGACGCCCGCAGTGACCGTAAGGTCGCCCGCCCCCAGCTTCCACACCCTGTTTGCGCGCAAATCGTTGGTGAAGTTGTTGAGCGAGTGCAGCTTGACCTTGGCGAGATAGACGCTCGCCAGCAGGCCGTTGCCGTTGAGCCCGGCCGGATTGGTGATCGCCTGGCCGGTGTTCGGCCCGCTGGCATAGCTCAAGGCCGCGCCGGCGCCGCCGATCGTGGTGGCAATAGCCGAAGCGGTGTTGACGCTGCCGGGAACCATGCGGAAGAGGTCGCCCGAATTTGCCGAATAGCGTGCGCGCTCGGTGACTGACCAACCGGCGATCTCGAACTGTGCCTCGAGCCCTACCGACTTAGAAATCGCGTGCATGCCATCGTGGAAATTCTCGGCGACCGGCTGATTGTTGCGATCGAGCGTGAGGAAGGTGCCGATGTTGCTCGACAGCAGCGAATCCTTGCTCGGATCGAAATTGGGGATCTTGGTGAACTCAGGCTTGTCGTTGGTGCCGCTGATCATCACCGGAGTGGGGACATATTGCGGCGAACGGTCGTCGAGTAGCTTGCCATAGATACGGACATGGCCGTTGACGAATTCCCGGGTGACGTTGAACTTGAACTGGCCGCCGCGATAGCCGGTATAGCCGATGTCGCGCGGGCCTTCGCCGCTGCGATAGAAGCCGCCAACATGGAAGCGTAACGTGTCGCTGAGCTTGCTGCCATATTCGAAATCGACGCGCTTCTCGCCATAATTCAGGCCGGTGGTCGCTTCGATCGTGCCGCCTTCGGTGTCGCCCGTCTTGGAGATCAGGTTGATCACGCCGCCCGGCGAGTTCGACGCGAAGGTCGAGGCCGAACCGCCGCGGATCGCCTCGATCGCGGCGAGGTTGAGGTCGGCGCGGATGAACACGTCGGATCCGGCGTTGAAGATGTCGCCGAACTCGAGCACCGGCAGGCCGTCTTCCTCGATCTGCATGTACTTCGAGCCGCCCGAGGCGAGCGGGAGGCCGCGGATCGTGTAGTTCGCATTGCCCTCGCCGGACGATGCCTCGACGCGGATGCCAGGCAAGGTACGCAAGATTTCCGAAAGCGAGCGCGCACCGAGTTTGCGGACTTCGGCTTCCTTGAGCGAACTGGTAGAAATCGCACTGTCGAGAATGTCACGGCCCTTGGCGACGCCAGTTGAGAAGACTTCCTTTTCCGGAGCAGGCGCGTCCGGTCCGGCTTGTGGAGCGTCTGCAACTTCGGCCTTGGTCTCCGACGTGGAATTTGCGGAAACATTGACGACATTGGCTGCATACGCAGGCATAGCTAGCGCAAGCGGTGCTGCCGCAAGGAAGAGGTTGCCCCGTTTCATTTTCGATTATGCTCCTAAGCGTGATATCTCTCCTTATAGAAGGAGGTCCCATGATAAGAGCGATCGCCGTCGCCGGTGTGGATTTCACTATAGTGCGCTGCAAGTATAAATTAACCAATCTCCACGGGTTCAGAGGAGATAGTGGATGGCCGCAGCAGTCCGTATCTAACTTGTCTTACATGTAATTAAGGTGGTGCCGGCGTCTGAGCACAACGAGCTTCACGCTGGACGCCCCGCGGAGATCATTTTGCGCTGAGTGATACATCACTGCTGGCTTCTCCGAAAGATTATGCTCCACGACGCTGCAGAAATTATGGCTTCCCAAGCGGAAGTGGATTGTTCAAATTTGAGAGCGCAGCAGCGGTGAGGCTGCTTCGTGTAAAAGAGTGATCCTGATGGCGGAGAATTCGCTACCGCGCGGTCGGGGCCGCCCGCGTGACGCAGACAAAGATGAGGCGATCCGGAAGGCGACCTGGACGCTGCTTGCCACGCGCGGCTACGACAGTCTCACTTTTGAAGATGTGGCCGCAGCTGCAGCAGTGAGCGGCACCACTCTCTACCGCCGCTTTGGATCGAAGGCGGAACTTGTGGCGAGATCGCTGCACGACAGCTCTAGACCGACACAATCGGGAGCGGAGCAGGTCAGGGATCCGCGTGCAACCCTGCTGGCACATGCTCGGAATGTAGCCGCCTTTATGCGCGACGCGCCCGGTCGCGCGGTGGTGACGATCACAGAGGCTGCCGGTCGCGAACCAAAGCTTGCCGCAGCCCTCAGGCGCTTAGTCATGAACGACATGGCGACTTTACGTCGCTCGATCGAAGCTGCGCATCCGTTGCCAACTGAAGAAAATGTAGCATTAGCTTTCAGTCTCATCGTCGGGACCAACATGTACCATTCCGCCATCATGGGCCTTCCCCTCGAAGACGAAGCTATTGAGGCTCTTGTGGAGGCTGCCCTTAGCCTCAGATAGAAGGGACGAATGCAGCTCTTCCATGATGTGCGATCAAGGAGGGGTTCGTCATTGCAGGGCATCGCAGTTTCCCCAGCCCAACAGGGTGGCTGCGGATCATTCTCAACAAGATTGTCCGCGGCGGGATCGTGCACGTGCGTCGCGCAGGGATATCAGATCGCCCGTGTCTGGCGAACTGCAGGTGTCCTGCGGGTAAGAGATTAGGCCGGGCGTGAGGACAGCGCGGCAGCTTCGCGCTTCCCGATACCTGCTGTAGGTTCATGTCCGACTGACTTCCGCGTCGGTGGCGGCGAGGCCTGTTACTCTCCGGGGGCCATTGTGTCACGGTTCCGCCGCAGCTGGCGTTTTACGCGCGGATCAACTGGTATCGGACGGTGCTGCACGAGGTCGGCCACTGGATAGGGCACACGTGCCGGCTCGATCGCGAGCAGTCGGGCGGCTTCGGCAGCGCGGCCTATGCCCGCAAGGAACCTGTGGCGGATGGCCAGCGCCTTCACTTGCGCGTCGCTGACGATCCGGCCGACGGTGCTACATGCCGATTATGTCGGCAGCTGGCTCGCCGTGCTTCGCGAGGATGAGCGCGCGATCCTCCGCGCCGCCAGTGGTGCCAGCAAGGCTGCGGACTATCTGCTGGCCTTTGTGCCGGAGGCGTGAGGACGATCACCGGCGCGGATCCGAAATTGGCTTGCCATCGGGTCCGCGCCTGCCACAGGTTGAGCAGCGACCATGCGTGACGATCTCGATCATCTGCCCTCAACCAAGCAGCGCGAGCTGGCGCACGTCGTGCGGATCCTGTTCGAGGAGTTCGCCGAAATTACTGCGCGCACCACCGATCCGAAGAAGAAGGCTGCGCGCATCCTCAAGCTGGTGCTCTACGGTTCCTATGCCCGAGGCGACTGGGTCGATGATCCGGTCGGCGGCTATCATTCCGATTATGACATCCTTGTCGTCGTCAACGACGAGCGGTTGACGGATGTCGTCGAATATTGGGCGCCGGCCGACGACCGGCTGATGCGTGAGGTGACGATAGCCGAGACGATCAGCGCCCCGGTCAATTTCATCGTGCACACCCTCACCGACGTAAACCGGCAGCTCGAGCAGGGACGGCCGTTCTTTGTCGACATCGCGCAGCAGGGACTTGCGCTGTACGAGGCAGAGGGGTTCCCGTTCGCTGCCCCTCGCGATCTGCCCCCTGAAGATGCGCGAGCAGAGGCATTGGGCCACTTCGACAAATGGTTTCAGAGTTCCGAGGAATTTCTCTTCCACGGCCGAGACGCCGCAGCGCGAGGCTGGTCTAATAAGGCGGCGTTTGAGCTGCACCAGGCAACCGAACGCCTCTACCACTGCACGCTATTGGCGCTGACACTCTACAGCCCGAAATCGCACAAGCTTAATTTCCTACGCTCCCGGAGCGAGGACATCGCACCAGCGCTAATCGAGGCATGGCCGCGCGATGACAAGTTCAGCCGCCGCTGCTTCGAGCTGTTGCGGCAGGCTTATGTGAATGCCCGCTATTCGCCCCACTACAAGATCAGCGCGGAGGAGCTGGCGTGGCTGGGCGAGCGGGTTTCCATCCTGCGCGATCTGGTCAGGATCGAATGCGAGAAGCGGCTCGCGCCGCGCGACTGATTGCGGCGCTTGCCTGTTTTAAGGACGCTTTAGGCGCGCGGGGCGCACGCTTCGGCTTCGTCGGCTCGGGAGCTGCGGTAGCTGCCTATGCCTGACGGCCTTTTTCGGCGAGGCCGGCCGGCTTTACGCCAGCCTCGGCGCGGTTCCGGGTGACGCCGACCGCTTCGCCGTAATCTGGAATCCGGCCGATTGAACCAGACGAGCGCGCCGCTCCGCTGCGCGCTCAGCCGCTCAAACGTGAAAGTCGCTACTGCCCGGCCGCCTTCAGCGCGTCGGCGATGATCGCGCCGAGCGCCTCTTCAGCCCGGGCGCGCGTGCTCGCCTCCTTCGACACGAGCTCGTGCCGTACCCATTCGGGCGCTCGCGCGATAACGGCTGTGATAGTCGCCCGAAGAGTATTGCTCATGCGCGGACCTATGCGTCTTGCACGGCGTCGGCGGCAAGCGCGAACGCACGTTCGCTACGCCTGCGCCAAAGGATCAGTTCCTTTTCCCGCCGTCCTCCCCGCAGCGAGGTCGCAGCATCGACCAGAATGCCGAAGATCACCGCGCGATCATCACCAGTAAGCTCAACACGATTTGCCTTTGCAATGAGGCCGCCGAGTTCAATCAACTGGCGCGTTCGCTCGCGACGCTTCACTACCCAGCTCCTCTTGTCATCA
>JASLBO010000277.1 GCA_030146605.1 Sphingomonas sp.
CTGCCCTTCACTTTCTCGCACATCGCCTTGAAGCCGTTGGGCGTGCCCGCATCGCCTTCGGCTGGGCCCGGGGCGTTGGCAGGCGGCGCGCCTTTGCCGCCCTGGCCACCGTCCGGTGCCGGCGGCGGCGCGTCAGCCTTCTTCTCGCCCTTGGCGCTTTCTTCGCCGCCGCAAGCGCCGCAGCTCGATGGCTCGGCTGCCGGAGCCGCCGGGGGCTTGTTCTTCCCGTTCTTGTCGGCGGCCGGGGCCTTGGCGGGCGGAGGTTCCTTGTCCTTGCGTGCCTTGACGGCGGCATCGTGCCTGACCATCGCGTCGCCGCCGTTGAGGATCTGGTGAACGCGCGCGCCGACCGCGCCGATGGCATCGGTCAGGTCCTGCGCCGATTTGTCGAGTGCCGGCCCTGCGGGCGCGAGGCTGGCGTTGCACGAGGCGCGTACGTCGGAGGGGACGTGCTCCATGCCCGCGAAAGTCTCGGCGATCTGCTCGTCGAGCTGACCGAGCGCCTGCTCGACCACTTCCTCCAGCCCCAGATCGACACCGCGGACGATCCCGCGCTGCCGCGCCCCGAACTGGTGCGCGCGGCTCAGCTGGCCGGCGGCGAGCCGCGCGGCGTTGTCGGCGGTGGCGCGCGGCTGCTTCGCGGCGATCCCGGCGAGGTTCGCGCGCAGGCGCGCCGTTGCGCGCTGCACCACCTGGCCGAACTGCCCCGGCGGCATGCGCGCCTGCGCCGCGATCATGTCGCGCACCTGCCGCACCGCCCCGGGCTGGCCTGAGGCCATGGCGACCAGCCCCTCGCCCTGCCGTTCGGCGGTCCGGGCGACTGACTCGGCTTCCTGCGCGGTGTTGGCCTCGGCAGCCTCGATCAGGCTCTCGCGTGAGCGCTGGTGCTGCGCGATCAGACCGCGCCCGGTGGCTTCCTCGTTGGCGGCGATCGCCTCGCGCAGCGAGTCGACGGCATTGTCGACTCCCTTGAGCGCGCCGTCCTGTGCCGCATAGACCGCCTTGGGGCCGGCGACCCGCATCGTCTCGCATTGCGCCTCCAGCAACTGGAAGGCGCGGTCGAAGTCGCACTTCAGGCATTTGAACGACCCGGTCAGATATTTCTCGAACTCGGTCCGGCTATCCTCGATCATCTTCTGGTCGAGCCCGGCATAGCCGGGTGCATAGGTGACCTGCGCCTCGCGGATCGCCGATTGCATTACGCCGGATTTCTGCGGAACGCCGCCCTCCGCATTGCCTGCGAACTTGCCGAGCGCCGCCGCTGCGGCGGTGCCGGCGTCGAGCACTTGTCTGGTGCCCGTATCGGCGCTGGCGATGACCCCGTCGCGCCGTTTCTCCAGCGGCTCCAGCCGGCCGGTGAACTCCTTGAGCCGGGCTTCGAGCGCAGCGATCGCGCCGTCGGCGGCATTGGTAATCCGCCGCCGCATCCGGCGGGCCCCCGTGTCGAGCTGGGCGCGAAGCTGCTCGCTGCCGCCCGCGAGCCGGGTCCGGCTGTCGGCGAGAGCGGTGTCGAGCGCGAATAGCGATGCGTCGAGCCCGCCCTGGTGGAGTGCGGCGAGCTCGCGGTCGCGGCGGTCGGCGCTGGAGACGATGCGCAGCGCTTCGTCGTTCAGGCGGCGGTAGAGGCTGTGGCTCTCCTCCACGCTCGCGGCGTAGAGCGAGCGATAGTCGAGCACCGGTCCCTCGTCGGCCGGGCTATCGGCGCCCGCGCCCCGCGTCGGCGCAGCCGGACGGACGCCCAGCTCGCGCGTCTCGGCGAAGCCGCCCGGCGACAGCCGCACGCGGAACGAGGGACGGACGAGGTGGTGGCCGCCGGTGGTGGGCGCGAGTGCCGGGGGCCGCGGCTCGGGATCTTGCTCGCTTCTCTCGAGGCGTTCCCCCGCTCCGGTCCCCTGGCCAGAGCCGCCGGGCGCCGGACCATCCATGCCGGCCGCGGCCAGATCCCCTTCCAGCTGCGCGGGGCCAGTGCCCTTGGCCCCGGCGGCGGGCTTGCGCTTGCCCTCCTTTGCGCTGGCCTTGTCCTCCTTGTCCTTTGCTCCTGGCGTAGCCTTTGAGTCGTCGGGCCTGGCCGCGGTCTTCGCGACGGGTGCATCCTCGCTCCGGGCCGGGCCGTCTGCGGGCGCCACGGACGCGGCCATCGGCCGGTACATCGGGTGCGGCCCGTCCAGGCGAGCGTCCATCGTGTCGTGATAGCGTGCGAAGCCCTGATCGAGCCGCGAACCGAGGCGCGGCGTCGCGGCATCGTCCACCGGGAGGTAGCGCGGCATATCGCTGTACTGGGGGGCGGCGACGACCCGCATCGGCGGAGCGCGCGCGGGCACGAGGGCGGGAGCCGGCATTGACCGGCGCGCTGCCGTTGTGCGGCCTACCATCGCATCACGCGTCGCGCCTCCTCACCGGACCGGCGGCTCGTCCGCGTCTCAACCCAGCAAGTCGCGCGCCACCTTGAAGAAGGTCTTTAAGACCAATAGCCTGGCTTGCCCCTCCGGTGCGCCGCGAGGCCTAGATGTGTAACATTTGTATCGGAGCGCGCCCCGCCTGTTACAGTACGGGCCACCTCGCTCCCGTTGCCGGCCAGGGGCAGCGTTTCAACCGCTAGCGGGTGCCCGCGACATGAACGGCGAGCCGGGCGGCGGCCGCCCTCTCCAGCAGCGGGGCAGGGGGGCGCGCCTCGGTGACGAGATCTCCGACCTCGTCAAAATCGGCGACATGAAGTGCGGCTGCCTGATGGAACTTGGTCGAATCGGCGAGGACGACCAGCCGCCGCGCGCGTCCGACCAGCGCACGCTTGAACGCTGCCTCGTCGGGATCGAAGTCGAGGAAGCCGCGAGCGTCGATCGCACCCATCGAGTAAAAGCTGATATCGGGCACGAAGCCGCGGCAATAATCGATCGCCTCGGCGCCGAAGGCGGCATTGTAGATCGGATCGATCCGCCCCCCGGCGAGAAAAAGGCGCTGTCCGGGGCGCCCGGAGACTTCGTGTGCAATGCCGATATTGTTGGTGACGATCGACAGGTCGCGCACATCGTGCAGCGCACGCGCGACCCAGAAGGCGCTGGTGCCTGAATCGAGCAGCACCGTCATGCCCGGCTCGACGAACTCCGCCGCCATCTGGGCGATCCGCTGCTTGGCCTCGGCCTGCTGGCGCAGCCGTATGCGATAGGGCGGCTCGACCAGATGGTTCGGAAGGCTGACGCCGCCATGGGTCTTCTGCACGCGGCCCAGCCCCTCGAGGTGGCGCACATCGCGCCGGATCGTCTCGTCCGACACGTCGAACCGCGCCGCCAGCTCGGCCACCGACCAATGGGGTCGTTCGTCCAGCAGTCCCAGCATCGTCGACTGCCGCTCATTCTGGTTCACGCCTGTGTTCCCCGGCCATGTCATTTGCCCTGCATCGCCCGGCTTATCACCGCTGTCACGGGGTTGGCGCGCAAATCTGCAATGACGGGCCGTTCGCAAGGCGCATCATTTCGCCTGGTCACGGCGCTTCGGACTGGACCTGGTTCTACATGTTGCCCAGATCGAGGAAGCGGAACAGCTTCGCTCGCCTCGGCGATGCGTGGCGAGACAACAGCACGGACCGGCATTCCTGGCTTGCGACTGGAGCAGCCGCCCAGGCACCGCGCATCAGGGTTTCGCGACGGGGAACCGACGGACTCGCGTCACCGATGGCAGCCCGTGCAGGTCGCCGGAAGCACGCGCCTTCCGGCGCGGCTGGTCCGGCGACCGCGGTCTGCTACGCGAGCCCCCGACGGTTCAGAACTGCGCGCGGACGCCCAGGCTGATCCGGCTCCCCGAGAACTCGTAGGTCGTCGGGAAGGACGGATCCATGGTGTAGCCGGTGGTCTTCTCGTTGCCGACATTGATGCCCTGCAGTTCGATCCGGAAGTTCGGCGTCAGCTGGTAGCTGGCCGCGACGTCGAACTGGCCATAAGCGTCGCGGTACACCGGATACATGTTGCGCTCGATCCGCTCCACATAGGCGCCCTTGCGGTTGTACGACACGCGCAGCGAGAGCGGACCCTTGTCGTAGAAAATGGTGGCGTTGTAGGTGTTGTCGGCCAGCCCGATCGGCGAGGTCGCGATGTCGAGGTCGGATTCGCCGGTCAGCGAGCTGTCGAGGAAGGTGACGTTGGCGTTGACGCCGAAGCCGTCCGCCCAATCGGCGAACATGCCGAACGGGATCACAGCGTTGAGCTCGACGCCGCTCACCGTATACGAACCCTCGGCATTGACCGGCTGGTAGACGTCGAAATCGTAGACGCCGTCGACCGTGCCGTTGGCATTGTACTTGGTCACGTCGGGAACCACGCCGGTCAGCTCGCTTTGCACGACGCCCTTGATCTTCTTCCAGAAATAGGAGGCCGCCAGGATGCCGCCGTGGCCGAGATACTTCTCGACGCCGACTTCCCACTGGTCGGCATAGGTCGGCTGAAGGTTGGGATTGCCGTCCGTGAAGCGGAAGTCGTTCCAGCTCGCCGTGCGCTTATAAGCGAGATCGGTCAGCGCCGGACGGATCAATGTCTGCGACGCGGCGGCGCGCAGATACAGGGTCTCGGTCAGCTCGGCATGCGCGTTGAACGAGGGCAGGAACTTTTCGTACCGGCCCTCGCTCGACACCGGCGCCGGGGTGAGCCCGGTTGTGCCGTTCGGGTTCTGGATCTGGTGGAAGCCCTCCGAGCGGATCGTGGTGCGCAGGTAGCGTCCGCCGAGATTGACGAACAGCGGCACCGACACGTCGAACTCGAAATCGACCATCGCATAGCCGGCGAGCGTCTCTTCCTTGACCTTGTAGTAATTGGCATCGCCGAACGGCGTCTCGAAGCCGTCGGGGCGGAAGAAGTCGCGCGCATATTGGTTGGAGACCTGCGCCCAGCCGAGGTCGCGCGCCTGATAGGCTTTGCCCCCGACGATGTCGGTCACGTTTTCGAGCGGGCTGTCGGCGAGCGTGCGCTTGTTGACATAAGCGGTGCTGCCGCGCGTCGGGCCCTGGATCTTCTCCTCGCCATATTCGCGCTCGTTGGTCTTGTTGGTGTAGCGCCCGCCGAAATTGAAGCGCTTCAGCGCGGACGCATCGAATTGATAGGTGACATCGAGCTGCGCGGCGTATTTGTCGTCCTTGATCCGCTCGCGCGTCGTCTCGTACGCCTCGAACAGATAGGATGCCGGCGCATTGTACATGTCGATCGTGCGCGGATTGGCGCTTGGGATCGTCTCGCCGCCATTCTCGGTGTAGCGGGTGCGCGACGGCGCGTAGGCGACGTGCTTGAGGTTGGCGAAATCGAGCGTCTTCTTCGCACCCGAATAGCCGCCCAGCGCATTGATCTTCCAGTTGCCGCTGCTCCAGTTCATCTCGGTGCCGAACTGGCGATAGTCGGTCTCGTTGACATATTCCTTGCTCAGGAATTCATGCTGGGTGTTGGTGTAGGAAACGTCGCGCAGCACGACGATGCCGTCCTTCGACAGCGTCGTCGCGTCATATTCGTGGATCGTCTCGAGCGTCGAGTTGCTCGACGCCGCATAGCCAGCCGCGTCATATTCGTCCTCGACCGTGTCGTACGAGCCGACGAAGGCGTCGAAGGCGAGGCTGAAATTGTCGCTCGGCTTGTACTGGAGTGAGCCCGACAGGCCGAGCCGGTCCTGATCGTTCTGGTAGACGCGGTCGCCGACCTTATCGAGGAAGACGATCTTGTTCTTGAGGTCGTTGGTGAAGGTCACGCCCGCGTCGCGCGCCAGCACTGCGATCGCCTGGTTGCGATTGGCGCCGGTGCGGTCGGTCCAGCGCGCGATCGGGCGGAAGTTGATCCCCGAGTTCGAATCGGTGCGGTTGGTGCGCTGCTGCTTGGCAACCGATACCAGCACGCCGAAATCGCCGAAGGTGTTGCTGGCGAGGAACGAGAAGTTCGGGTCGACCTTCTCGGAGATCGAATTATACGCGCCTTCCGCGCTGCCGACGAGGCGGAGACCGGCATTGTCGAACGGACGCGCGGTGCGGATCGAGACCGAGCCGGCGATGCCGCCTTCCTCGTCCGCGGCCGTGGGCGACTTCTGCACGGTGACCGACTGGATGAGCTCGGAGGCGAAGATGTCGAATTCGACGTCGCGTCCGCCCGAGCCGGAGGCGGTCGCCAGCTTGTTGATCGAGACGAAGGTGAACTCGCTCGGCAAACCGCGGACGTTGACGCGCGTGCCGAGGCCCTTGTCGCGCTCGATGGTGACGCCGGGAACACGCTGCAGCGCTTCGGACAGGTTCTGCTCGGGGAAGTCGGCGATGTCGGTAGCGACGATCGAGTCCGAGAAGCCGACCGTTTCGCGCTTCATGTCGATCGCTTCCTGGAGGCTGCGGCTGTA
The DNA here is from genome assembly GCA_030146605.1 of Sphingomonas sp. GTDB lineage: Bacteria > Pseudomonadota > Alphaproteobacteria > Sphingomonadales > Sphingomonadaceae > Sphingomonas. The sequence goes on from JASLBO010000277.1 coordinate 6,352, forward strand.
GCCGGTAACGAGGACCTCCTCGTCCGCGCCCGCCTCGTCTGCTGCTGGCGCCGACGCGGTCTGGGCTGCCACGGGAGCGGCGGTCAGTGCGGCGATGGCGGCTCCGAGAAGGTGCGTCGTGCGGTAGCTGAACTTGCGGTTCATTTCGGATTCTCCCTGTACGGTCTTCTGAGTGTCAGCTCGCGGGCTGGGCCGGTGGCGAGCGAATTAGGTTCGCGAACCTAGGGTTCGGGATTGTGGCTTTCGGCGAATCGAGCTGTTGCGCGGTGGCTGCGCTCTTCAGCGCGGTGGGTTGGCTAAAGTTCGAGCAAGTGAGACCCGCCCGCCAGGCAGGATACCGCATTCGACATCTCCGCCCCCACGGCATGTCGCAGCGCCAAACATCGGCCGATAACCATGATCCAATACATCGCGATCCCCCATTTGGCGTTATCCGCCTTGCAGAGCCCGGTGGGGAAGAGTTGTGACGCGCCTGTTACGACATGCGAATATCTTTGTTTCGCGTGCGCGAGAACCGCAAGCGATGCGAACCCGCATCCGCCAGGCGACGCGGGGGCTCGCCCCGCGTGAGTGACGAGCAGATCCTGTCGAGCGACGCGACGGGCCTTCGCCCCAGAAACCGAAGTTCAGATCGCCGCTCTTGCGAACATGCCGGCAGCAGAACCGGGATTTCATGAGAAAGTCTCACTTTACATCTCATATAACTTGAGTATCCGGACGAGCTGTCGTAGCCAAGGACCGTTATG
>JASLBO010000289.1 GCA_030146605.1 Sphingomonas sp.
CGCGACGGCAATCTCGAAATCTACAAGACCGGCGCCACCACGCCCGAGACGATCCGCATCGAAGGCGGTTTCGCAGAGGTCAACGAGCGCGGACTCACCGTGCTCGCCGAAAAAGCTGCTTAACGCACTTTAAACCACGTCCACTGCAGTAGCGACATCCCAACGGAGGGATGTCGCTTGGCGGTACATCAATCTATTTTCGTCACGGCGTGGAAACCACCGTCACTCAGCCAGCAGGCATGGCGATCTGGCAATGTGCAGATCGCGCTGTTGCTCTTGGCATCATCTCTCCTCATTCGGCTGCCGCAATTCGGCAATGTGCTGTTTGGCGAGGACGGGCAGTTCTACCTGCTGGTTGGCAGTCGGATGGTTCATGGCGCCATCCCCTATGTTGACATATGGGACCGCAAACCCTTTGGGCTCTTCGCGCTATTCGCGCTCTTCAATATGGTTGGCGGTGACGCATTCCTTGTCGCCCAGCTCGCCGCGACCCTGTCAACGGCGGCCACTGCGTTCATCGTCGCGCTGATCGCCCGACGCTCCGTCGGCCAGTTGCCCGCCGCTGGTGCCGGGATCGTCTACATGCTCCTGGTTTCGCTGCTCGGCGGCGATGCGACCCAGACCCCCCTCTTCTACAATCTCCTCATTGCTGCGGCGGCTTGGCTGGTACTGCGCACCGCTCCCGCGCTAGACGCGCCGCGCGACCTGCAGCGAGCGCTCGCGGCAATGCTGCTTTGCGGCGTGGCGATCCAGATCAAGACCATCGCGGTGTTCGAGGGCGTAGCGATTGGCTGTTGGCTCTTGGCCAGGATGTGGCGGGTCGTCCCCAATGGGCTCATCATCCGGCGATTGCTCATCTTCGCTTCGGTCGGTCTGGCTCCTACCCTCGCGGTGGCCCTTGGCTACGCAGCGATCGGCCATTTCGATAGCTGGTGGTTCGCCAACGTCCTATCGCAGCTGCGCAAGGAAGGCGGACTCGCACCCGAATCCTTGGAACGGTTGAGCGAGCTGGCGCCATTCATGGCGTTGATGGCACTGACTGCGATCATGGGCGCGCGTCATATGGGCCCGTCCCCGCAACGCTCCCTCCTTGTCACATGGAGTTGTTTCGCTTTCGCTGATGCCTTTGCTCTGGGCAATTTCTGGTGGCACTATGCGCTGCCATTTGCCTTGCCGGTCTCTACCCTTTCGGCGTCGCTGTTCGCCGCTCCGCGAACGGGCAAGCTGTTTTTCCTCCTGCTGACTGCCTATCCTTTGGTGGATTCACAGATTTTCGACCGTATCAATGCGGCGCGAGCCCAGCACAGCCTGCGGACGACGCTCGCGGCGATGCCTCGGGACACTTCAACTCAGTGCCTGTTGGCATATGAAGTTCCAGCAGCTTACTATGTGCTCACGCAAGCCTGCCTCGTCACGCCATATACCTTCGTCGATCACTTGCGCTCTTCGGCGGAGGCACGCGCGTTGCCTGTGGACGCCAGTTCGGCGCTCCGCAGCGCGCTGGCTCGTAAACCCGGCACCATTCTGACCATTGGCGGCTCGCAATGGCGTATGCGAAACCGTGCGAACGACGCCATGCTTGCGCAGGCATTGCAGCGGCAGTACCGGCTGGTTGCACGGCTGCCGTTCAGACGCGGCCCCGCCAGCGGCCAGACTTTCCTGATCTGGCGCCGCAACGATCTCCCAGCGCGGTGATCGCCCCAAGCCGAGGACCACAATGGCAAGGTCGAGAACCAGCAGCGCCGGCATGCCTCCCGGTTTGGTTAGGCAATTCTAAAGCCTTGAGGGGTAAGCCTGCCCAATCGCGGGGATTACAGGTTTACCGATGAGCGCTTTCGGACGACGCAACGGATTGGGTGGCGGAGCAACGGGCGGGCGGCCGGCTTTCGGTGTCGCGCGGCCGATGCAGGGCCCCGGCCCGGCGCCGCGCCCCTCCGATCCGATGCCGGTGGGCGGCGAGCAGTTTCCGCCGATCAACAGCGTTCCGCTCCCCGGTGCGGCGACCCCCGACCCGATGGAGCAGCGCGATCCCGCCGCCGGCAACGCAGCCAACAGCGAAGCGCTGCAGCGTCTCGCGGATCGTCAGGCGACGTCGGGCGACGCCGGCAATTCACGCGTCGAAGGCTTCGAGGCCTCGATCCACCGCATCAAGGAACAGGTGCTGCCGCGCCTGCTCGAGCGCGTCGACCCCGAAGCCGCCGCGACTCTCACCAAGGACGAGCTGGCCGAGGAATTCCGCCCGATCATCGGCGAAGTGCTCGCCGAGCTCAAGCTCACGCTCAACCGCCGCGAGCAGTTCGCGCTGGAGAAAGTGCTCGTCGACGAGCTGCTCGGGCTCGGGCCGCTCGAGGAATTGCTGGCTGATCCGGCCATCTCCGACATCATGGTCAATGGCCCCGAGCAGACCTATATCGAGCGCAAGGGCAAGCTCGAACTCGCCAACATCCAGTTCCGCGACGAGGAGCATCTGTTCCAGATCGCCCAGCGCATCTGCAACTCGGTCGGCCGCCGCGTCGACCAGACCACCCCGCTCGCCGACGCCCGGCTCAAGGACGGCAGCCGCGTCAACGTCATCGTCCCGCCGCTCAGCTTGCGCGGCACCGCGATCTCGATTCGTAAATTCTCGGCCAAGCCGATCACGCTCGACATGATGGCGAACGGCGGCTCGATGAGCCAGAAGATGGCCACTGCGCTCAAGATCGCCGGCGCCAGCCGCTTCAACATCGTCATCTCGGGCGGCACCGGCTCGGGCAAGACGACGATGCTCAACGCCCTGTCGAAGATGATCGACCCGGGCGAGCGCGTGCTGACGATCGAGGACGCCGCCGAGCTTCGCCTCCAGCAGCCGCACTGGCTGCCGCTCGAAACCCGTCCGCCCAATCTCGAGGGCCAGGGCGAGATCACGATTCGCGATCTCGTCAAGAACGCGCTGCGTATGCGCCCGGATCGCATCATCCTCGGCGAAATCCGTGGATCCGAGTGCTTCGACATGCTCTCGGCGATGAACACCGGCCATGACGGCTCGATGTGCACGCTTCACTCCAACTCCCCGCGCGAGGCGCTGGCGCGTATGGAGAACATGGTGATGATGTCGGACATCAAGGTGCCCAAGGAAGCGATCTCGCGCCAGATCGCCGACTCGGTCGATCTGATCATCCAGGTCAAGCGCCTGCGCGACGGTTCGCGCCGCGTGACCAACGTCACCGAAGTAATCGGCATGGAAGGCCCGGTGATCGTCACCCAGGAGCTGTTCAAGTTCGAGTATCTGGACGAGTCGGCCGACGGCAAGATCATCGGCGAGTACCGGTCGATGGGGCTGCGTCCCTACACGCTCGACAAGGCGCGCCAATACGGCTTCGATCACGCGATGCTCGAGGCGTGCCTCTGACGCCTGGCTGGCGGCGGCGGCCCTTTCGGCGGTAAGGCGGGCCCGTGCTCGCCCTCCTCGCCCCCGTCATCGCATTGGCCCAGCCGGAGCCCGGGACCGTGCTCGCGTCCGATACCGAGGCGCGCTGGGTGGATTTCGAGCTCACCACGTACAATCAGGTCCGTTTTCCGATTGAGCTCAACGGCCATGCGAGCTGGGCCATCCTCGATACGGGCCTGAGCGATACGATCGTCGCCAGCCGATTCGCGCGGACCGCGGGGCTGACCGCGACGCGCCGCCAGCAGGCGCTCGCCATCGGCGGCGGCGTCGAGGTAGGCTGGGCCGACGTGAATTCGATTCGCTTCGCCGGCCTCACCCGGACCCATGGCCGAGTCGGTATCGCCGATCCGGCGGGCGAGATCCGCTTCGGCGCGGACATATTGGTGGGCGCCGACATCCTCAGCTGCTGCGCGCTCGACATCGACTATGCCGCGCGGCGCTTTCGCATCCTCTCCAGCGGCCGAATGCCCTTCACCGGCAGCACCGCGCCGCTGCGGCGGAGGAGCCCGAACGGCGTCTATCAATCCGAAGTCAGCGTCGTCGGCAAGCTGCTCAAGCCGATCATCGTCGACACCGGCGACGGCGGCGCGCTGACCCTGAGCCGCACCGCCTGGGCGTCCATCGGCTATCGCGGCGCGCGGATCACGACCACTTTGGGCTGGGGCATGGGTGGGCCCGTGGTCACCGACACGCTGATCGTGCCCTCGCTGGCGATCGCGGGCATGCCGCCGCGCGAAGCCGAACTGCGGATCGAAGGCGAAGGCGGCTTTTCGGCGTCCGTGGGTGCTGCCGGACGCCTCGGCACCGGCACGCTGCAAGGCTATCGGGTTCTGCTCGATCCGCGCGCAGGGCGGATGATCCTCCGGCCGGGCAGCGCCCCCGCCGCGCCGGTCCCGCGTTCGACCAGCGGCCTGCTCGTCGAGTTCACCGGAACCGCACTGCGCATCCTCCACGTCATGCGCGGCTCTCCCGCGGCGGCCGGCGGGTGGCAAGCGGGCGAGCAGATCTGCGCTGCGGACGGGATTGCGGTGCCCGAGGACGCGCGTGACGGCGCGATCGAATGGACGGTCGGGGTGCCTGGGCGTGTCCTCCGGCTCGGGCTTTGCGACGGCACCGAACGCAGCCTGACGCTCGCCGACTTCTACTAGAGCGGCTTTCAGCCCGATTCGCTCACATCCGTTCGCCCTGAGCTTGTCCAAGGGCTGCTAGCCGCAAGCGTACGTACGTCTCCAGAGGGGCCTTCGACAAGCTCAGGCCGAACGGAAGATGCGAGGCACAGCAGCTTCCCTCTAGCGAAGGTTGAGCGCCAGGCTCGCGAGGATCAATCCGATCAGCATCGCGAGCACCTGAATCATCGTCCACGGCATGAACCCCACCCTGTCGACATCGCGCCGGCGGCGGCGGCGGTGCTCGCCGAAGCCGCTGCCGATCGCGATGATGATCGCAATCGCCGCGCCGCCCCATAATTGTTGTTGCATCGACTCGAAAAACTCCCACATGGCGGGTGGCATCTAGGCAAGGAAATCGCATGCGCCAGACCCTTACCGTGCTCGGCCTTCTCACCACCGCGATTGCGGTCGCCAGCGTCGCCGCAGGCGAGCCGCGGACCCAGCGCCACGCGATCAAGGATGCGGTATCCGCGAGCACGCGCAGCCCGGCCAATCTCGCCCGCGACAAATATCGTCATCCGGTCGAGACGCTGAGCTTCTTCGGGGTCAAGCCGGGCGACACGGTGGTCGAGATCTGGCCCGGCGGCGGCTGGTATACCGAGATTCTCGGGCCGCTCACTGCCGGCAAGGGCACGCTCTATGCTGCGGCGCCGTTGCCGAACGGCGTGAAGGGCGTGCAAACGCTGCAGGCGAAGGACGCGGCCGCCTATGGCCATGTGAAGTTCGCCGCTTTCCCGTGGACCGAGGGTCAGCCCAAGGTCCCCGACGGCAGCGCCGATATCGTCCTCACCTTCCGCAACGTCCATAACTGGCGGATGGGCAACAAGGAGGGCGACTATTCGCCCAAGGCCTTCGCGCAGATGTTCGCGATGCTCAAGCCGGGCGGCGTGCTCGGCATCGAGGACCATCGCCTGCCCGAGAGCGCCAGCGCCGAACGTGAGAAGAGCAGCGGCTATATCAAGGTGTCGACCGTGCGCCGTCTCGCCGAGCAGGCGGGTTTCAAGTTCGTCGCCGCGTCCGAGGTCAATGCCAATCCGAAGGACACCACCGAGTGGGAGAACGGGGTCTGGACGCTGCCGCCCACCTATCGGCTCAAGGATGTCGACCGGGCGAAGTACGAAGCGATCGGCGAGAGCGACCGGATGACGCTAAAGTTCAGGAAGCCCTGAACATTCTTGTTGCAGTAGCGAAATCCTCCACGCTCCGTTAACCAATCGTCTCTAGCAATCGGATTCGTGCCACGCCGGATCCGCTCCCTGCTCTCCGTCCTTCGCGACGAGGTCGACAGCTTCGCCAGCACGAGCGAGGAAATCGCCGCGCGCACCAACCTTCTCGCGCTCAATGCCGCGATCGAGGCCGCCCGCTCGGGCGAGGCTGGTCGCGGCTTTTCGGTGGTCGCGCAGGAAGTGAAGGCGCTCGCGCAGCAGGCGCGCCACGCCAGCCTGGAATTCCGCTCCGAAGTAGGTGAGCGGCTCGCAATGGGCGCCGGCATCGCCGACGAGATGGTCGGCGAGATCGAAGGCACCCGTCTCGTCGAACTCGCCCAGGCGCTGATCCAGAACGTCACGCGGCACCTTTACGGCCGCAGCGTCGACCTTCGGCTGATGGCTTCCGATTCGGAAGTCATCGCCGCCACGCTGGATCCGACCGCGGAGAAGGTCGTTGCCGCGCAGGCGCGCCTCGCGGCTTTCACCGAGACGTCGCCTTATTATCTCAACGCCTTCGTCGCCGATCGCGACGGCCGCATCATCATCTCTTCGAACCCGCACGCGCGCGTCCGCCAGACCAACGTCGCCAACGCGCCGCAATTCCTCAAGGCGATGAACAGTGCGCACCACGATCAATGGTTCACCGACGAAGTCTGGCAGAACCCCTGGTCCGATCATCGCGCGGTCCTGGTCTTCGTCACCGGGATTCGAGCGCGCGGCAGCGAGGGCCGTCCGGCGGGCGTCTTCTACGTCGAATTCGACTGGGAAGAGCGCATCCCGGCGATCATCTCGGATCGTTCGCTGTTCGGTGAAAAGGAATGGGCGCGCACGCGCATCTCGATCGTCGATCAGGCCGCGCGGATCGTCGCCGATTCGGCCGGTACCCGCTTCGGCGAGACCATAGCTTTACCGGCGAAGGCCGTGCGCGGCGCCGAGGCGCGCGCCGACACCACGATCGCCTTCGCCACCGCCGCCAGCTATCACGGCTTTGACGGGCTGGAGCTGCGCTGCGTCGTCGAACAGAAGATGATCAGCATGGAGGAGATCCAGGCAGCGCTCGGGGGCTTCGGGACACGCAGGCGGGTCTGAGAGACTCCCTCTCCCGTCGGGAGAGGGTTGCGCGGACTTGGGTCCGCTTCTCCAGCGGGCCTTAGTCGGAGCTGGGTGAGGGGATCACCCTATCCAGAGCAGGACACCCTCACCTAGCGCCGCCAGGC
>JASLBO010000323.1 GCA_030146605.1 Sphingomonas sp.
CGTCGCGAACGGCCACAGCGCCGAGGAGAACCAGGTGTCGAGGACGTCGCTATCTTGGGCGAGCGTCACGCCCTCCCCGGCCTGCGCCTGCGCCTCGGCCTCGCTCTCGGCGACATAGATGCTGCCGTCTTCGGCGAACCACGCCGGGATCCGGTGCCCCCACCAAAGCTGCCGCGAGACGCACCATGGCTGGATGTTCTCCATCCAGTTGAAGTAGGTCTTCTCCCAGCTCTTCGGCACGATCTTCGTCGCCCCCGAGCGGACCGCCTCGATCGCCGGCTTGGCGAGCGTCGCCGCGTCGACATACCATTGATCGGTCAGCCACGGTTCGATCACCACGCCCGATCGGTCGCCAAAGGGCGTCTGGATCGTGCGGGGCTCGGAATCGTGTTCCTCGCCGTCCTTGTCGACATGCGGGACGAGGAAGCCCTCGGCCTTGAGCCGCGCCACCACTGCCGTGCGCGCCTCGAATCGGTCAAGCCCGAGCAGATCCGCCGGGATCAGCCCGTCGCTGGTCTGGGTGATCCGCGCCTTCGCATCGAGCATGTTGAGCATGTCGCGCGCCTCGATCCCGGCGCGACGGCCGACCTCGAAGTCGTTGAAGTCATGCCCCGGGGTGATCTTGACCGCGCCCGAGCCAAGCTCCGGATCGGCATGCTCGTCGGTGATGATCGGAATCAGCCGCCCCGTGATCGGCAGCTTCACCCGCTTGCCGACCAACGCCGTGTAACGCGGATCGCTGGCATTCACCGCCACCGCCATGTCGGCGAGCATCGTCTCGGGGCGCGTCGTCGCGACCTGGATGAAGCCGCTGCCATCCTCGAGCGGATAGCGCAGATGCCAGAAATTGCCTTTGACCTCGACGGTCTCGACCTCGAGATCCGAGATCGCAGTGCCGAGCCCCGGATCCCAATTGACCAGCCTTTTGTCGCGATAGAGCAGCCCCTGCCGGTGGAGCTCGACGAACACCTTCAGGACGGCCTTCGAAAAGCCCTCGTCCATCGTGAAGCGTTCGTTCGCCCAGTCCATCGAGCAGCCGAGCCGGCGGAGCTGCTGCGTGATCTCGCCGCCGCTCTCTTCCTTCCATTCCCACACCTTGGCGACGAATTCCTCGCGGGTGAAATCGGTGCGCTTCTGCTGCTTCTCGTTCAGCTGGCGCTCGACCACCATCTGCGTGGCGATGCCGGCGTGATCGGTGCCCACCACCCAGCGCGCATCCTTGCCCTTCAGCCGCGCGTGGCGGACGAGCACGTCCTGCAAGGTATTGTCGAGCGCATGGCCGATATGCAGGCTGCCGGTGACGTTGGGCGGCGGATTGACGAGGGTCCACGGATCGGCGCCGGGCCGCTCGGGCGCGAAGAGGCCGTTGCTTTCCCAATGCTGGTACCAGCGGGATTCGATTTCGGCAGGGTCGAAGGTCTTGGGGAGCTCGGTCATGCGCGGGCTTTAGCGGCCCCTAACGGCTTCGCACAACCCATGCCGCATGCGCTCCCCTTCCGCTTGCGGGAGGGGTCGGGGGAGGGGCTGGAAACAGAGCGGGTCGCCTGCGGCACTCCCCTCCCCTAGCCCCTCCCGCAAGCGGGAGGGGAACTTACTTTGCGGTATATTTCCCCAGCCACCCCAGCACTTCGCCATACCATTGCATCGAGTTCTTCGGCTTGAGCACCCAATGGTTCTCGTCGGGAAACACCAGCAGCTTCGACGGGATCTCGCGCCGCTGGAGCGCCGTGAAGCTCGCCAGCCCCTGCGTATAGGGAATGCGGAAGTCCTTCTCGGAGGTGATCACCAGCATCGGGGTCTTCCACGCGGTCACATGGTGGACCGGGTTCCATTTCTCGAACGCCGCGGGATCCTCGAAATAGGCCTTGCCGCCATGCTCCCACTCGTCGAACCAGAGTTCCTCGGTCTCATATGCCATGGCGCGCGCGTCGAACACGCCGTCATGCTGGACGATGCACTTGAACCGGTCGGGCCACTGCCCCTCGATCCAGTTCATCATATAGCCGCCATAGGAGGCGCCGAGCGCGCAGGCATTGCCGCCGTCGAGCCAGCCGAACCTGTCGGTCGCCGCGGCGAGGCCCTTTTGCAGATCCTCGAGCGGCCAGCCGCCCCAATTGTTGCGGATCGCGTCGGTAAAGGCCTGGCCGTAACCGGTGGAGCCGTGGAAATCGACCGACACCACCGCATAGCCTGCCCCGGCGAACACCGCCGGGTTCCAGCGATACGACCAGCTGTTGTTGCTCGAACCCTGCGGCCCGCCATGGACGATGAACGCCACCGGCGCCTTGGCCCCCTCGGCCAGGGTCGCCGGGCGGACGGCATAGCCCCAGACCTTGTCGTTGTTCGCGCCGGTGAAGCTGAACCGCTCGACCCTGGGCAAGTCGATCCCGGCCAGCTTCGCAGCGTTGACCGACGTCAGCCGGGTGACCTTCCTGCCCGAAAGCCGATAGAAATCGTCGGGCGCCGTCAGGCTGTTCATGCTGAAAACCACGCCACTTCTGGTCGGCACCACCGAGGAGACCACGCCCTCCTGCGTCAGCCGGGTAACCTTGCCGCTCTTCGCATCCACTGCGAAGATCGGCTCCTCCTGCGTATCCTGCGCGGTGACATAGAGCGTCTTGCCGTCGGGCGCCCAGGCGATCGAGGCCACCGAGCGGTCCCACCCCTCGGTCAGCGCGCGCACCTGCCCGCCGGCGAGATCGCGCAGCATCAGTACCTGCCGGTCGGCTTCGTAGCCGGCGCGCGCCATCGCGAAATACGCCAGCCACTTGCCGTCGGGGGAGACGGTCGGCAGATTGTCGGTCCCGTCATTGTCGGGCGTCAGGTTTACCGGCGGTGCCGAGCCATCGGCCGGCGCCGCGAAGATGTCGAGATTGGTCGAGGTCGGTTCGATCCGCCCGGCCTCGCGCAGCGCGAAATAGACAGTCTTGCCGTCGGCGCTCCAGCTCAGTTCCTCGCCGCCGCCGAACGGCTTCGAAGGCGTGTCGCCGATGAGATCTCCGCCGATCGCCACGCCGTTGCCGGTCGCGCCGTTCGGTCCCAACGGCAATACGAACGGCTGGGAGCGGTCGCCGTTCGACCAGCTATCCCAGTGCCGCACGAACATCTGGTCATAGACCCGGCCCGATCCGGCATTGGCGTCCTTCTTGACCATCGCCGGCTCGAGGCTCGGCGCGCCCGGCTTGCGATCGGCCCAGACAAGCAATTTGTCGGCAGCCGGGGATACCTTGAACCCGCCGAACCCGCCCGAAAAGCCAGTGATCTTGCGCGCGGCGCCACCGGCAAGCGGCATTGCCCAAATCGCGTCATCGCCACCCTTGTCGGAGGCAAAATACAGCATATCCCCAACGATCTGCGGGTTGGTTTCATTGACGTCAGCTTCGCCCGCGATCTTCTCCGGGGCCGCATTCTTGCGGCCCAGATCGAGCCGCCACAGATCATAGCGGCCGCGATTGGCGGCGAGATCGGTCTCGCGCTGCTGCCAGACGAGCCACTTGCCGTCGCCCGACACGGCGGGCGCTCCAACGCGCGAAAGCGTCGCGACGTCCTGAATGGTGAGATCCCGCGCGACAGCAGGCACGGCGGCGAAAGCGAGCGCGACGCCCGCGAGCAGGAGATGCTTCATGCCGCGGAGAT
>JASLBO010000329.1 GCA_030146605.1 Sphingomonas sp.
CGAAGCGGCGGCGCCCGAGCGTGCGGAGCGCGACCAGCCCGCGGCCGAGATCGCCCAGCGGAGTCCGCAGCACCACGGCGACCACCGTTCCACCTAAGACGATGGCGAGCGCAGCTGGATCGAGGAAGGGCGCGAAGTTCATGCGCTCACGTCTGCAAAGCTCGGGCCAGTCGTACTTGCCGTCATCGCGGACGAGGAAGCTTGCGACCGCCCCGGCAGCCCGTTGCCGCCTCACCGGCAAGATGTTGCCACCCGCGGGTCGGCCAAGCCCCACATTGCGCTCCCGGCAAAACTGGCACGGCCATTGCAGCGACACGCCCGAACTATTTGTGCGGGAGACGTGCAATGCCCAACGACAGCCTCTTCGGCGTACACGGCGCAGCGCTGGCCGTGCGCTCGCAGCGCATGGGCGTGCTCGCGTCGAACATCGCGAACGCCTCGACGCCCGGCTACAAGGCGAAGGACGTCGACTTCCAGGCCGCGCTCGCCGCGATCGAGACCCCCGGCGGCTCGGGCGATGCGGCGATGGACTCCGCGACGCTCTACCGCGTGCCGTTGCAGCCGAGCCAGGACGGCAACACCGTCGAGCTCGCCACCGAACAGACCGCCTTCGCCGAGAATGCCGTCGCCTACCAGACGACCCTGTCGTTCCTGAACGGCCGTATCTCGACGATTACGCGCGCGCTGAGGGGAGAATGAGCATGGGCAACCCGCCGCTCTCGATCTTCCAGGTCTCCGGCCGGGCAATGTCCGCGCAATTGCTGCGGATGAACACCACCGCGTCGAATCTCGCCAACGCCGGCACCGTCGCGTCCAGCCCCGAGGCCGCATACCGCACGATCAAGCCGGTGTTCCGCACCAGCTTCGACGAAGCTTCGGGCCTGTCGACGGTCGATGTCGAGCAGATCGTCACCGCCGGCGCCGAGCCGACCAAGCGCTACGATCCCGGCAATCCGCTCGCCGACAAGGACGGCAATGTCTGGGAGAGCGCAGTCGACGAGACCCGCGAGCTCGTCGACATGCTCGAATCGTCGCGCACCTATCAGAACAATGTCGAGGTCATGCAGACTGCCAAGCAGCTGATCGTCGACACCCTCAAGCTGGGCCGCTGATCATGGATTTCGACAGCATTTTGCAGACCATGGGCGTCAACCGCTACGGCGCGTCGAGCTCGGCCTCGAACGGCACGAAGGATTCATCGGGCCTAGGCAAGACCGAGATGGACCAATCGGACTTCCTGACGCTGATGACCGCCCAGCTCAAGAACCAGGACCCGTTCGAGCCGGTCGACAACACCCAGATGGTCGCGCAGATGGCGCAATTCTCGTCGCTCTCGGGCATCACCGAGATGAGCACGACGTTGAAGGCGATCGCCGCCAAGCTTGGCGGCACTTCGCTCGGCGATGCGCTCGGCTATGTCGGCAAGACCGTCCTCACCGAAGGCTCGATCGCGTATCCGCGCGAGTCCGGCGGCATCGCCGGCGCGGTGGCCCTCGCCAAGGACGCCACCGACGTCAACGTCACGATCAGCGATGCCGACGGCAAGCCGCTCAAGACGATCGCGCTCGGCAAGCAGACGGCGGGCGCCGTCGCGTTCGACTGGGACGGCAAGCTGGAGAATGGCGAAGCGGCCGGCCCCGGCCCCTACACCGTCAAGGTCGCCGCGCTCGCCGCCGGCGCCAAGGTCGATGCCGCCCCGCTCGTCTGGGCCCCGGTCTCCACTGTCTCGCTCGGATCCGACGGCAAGCCCGTCCTCACGCTTCCTGGCATCGGCCAGGTCCCCCTCGACGCCGTCTGGCAAGTCGGCTGATTTCAAGGAGCAACGCACATGTCCTTCTTCACTTCCCTCAGCGGGCTCCAGGCTGCCCAGACCGAGATGTCGACGATCTCGCACAATCTCGCGAACGTCTCGACCAACGGCTTCAAGCGCTCGACCACGCAGTTCGCCGACGTGATCGCCTCGACCTCCAATTCGAACCCGACCCAGATGGTCGGTTCGGGCACGGTGGTGAAGTCGGTCCGCCAGCAGTTCAGCCAGGGCGGCTTCACCCAGTCGAGCTCGGCGCTCGACGTGGCGATCTCGGGCGAGGGCTTCTTCATCGTCAAGGGCAGCGACGCGAGCAACAACGTGTCGTTCACCCGCAACGGCAGCTTCCTCGTCGATTCGGACCGCTATGTCGTCGACGCGCAGGGCAATAAATTGCAGGTCTATCCGGTCGACGGTTCGGGCGCGGTGGTCGCGACCGGCATCGCCTCGACGGTCAGCCTGCGCCTGCCCCAGATCAGCGGCAAGCCGGAGGCGACCGAGGACGTCACCTTGTCGCTCAACCTCAACGCCAATTCGGTGATCCCGTCAGACGACGATCGCTGGACCGACGTGCCTTATGCCTTCGACCGGTTCGATCCGGCGACGTACAACCATTCGGCGCAGACCACGATCTACGACGCCAACGGCAATGCACTGACCCTGACCACCTATTTCGTCCGCGAGACCACGCCGACGACGAGCGATCCGACCAGCGAGTGGACTGCCTATTCGTTCGTCGGCGACAAGCAGCTCAACTCGGGTACCGATCCCGATGCGCCCGAGCCGATCTCGATGACCTTCGACGCCACCGGCAAGCTCACCGCGCCGGCCGGGCCGACCAGCTTTCTCGGCTTCCTCGCCCCCGGCGCGACCGCCGAGCAGATGATCACCCTCGATTTCGGCGACGCCACCACCCAGGTCTATTCGCCGTTCAGCATCGATGCGAGCTCGCAGGACGGGTCGCCGGTCGGCCAGCTCGAAGGCGTCACCATCGCCGATGACGGCACCGTGCGCGCCAGCTTCTCCAACGGCGACAGCCAGGCGCTGGGCAAGGTGGTGCTCGCCAGCTTCTCCAATCCCACGGGTCTCCGCCAGCTCGGCAGCAGCACCTGGTCGGCCTCGGGCCTGTCGGGCGAACCGCGGCTCGGCGAGCCCGGCGCGAACGGCTTCGGCGGCTTGATGGCGGGCGCGGTCGAGCGCTCGAACGTCGACATCACCGAGGAACTGGTCGGGCTGATCGCGGCGCAGCGCAACTTCCAGGCGAACGCCAAGGCGCTCGATACCGCGAGCCAGATCTCGCAGACCATCTTCAACATCCGCAGCTGAGCTAGACCATGGACCGCCTCGTCTACACGGCAATGTCGGGACTGCGCAGCCAGATGGCGGCGCAGTCGACGATCGCGAACAACATCGCGAACGCGTCGACGATCGGGTTCCGCGCCGAGCGGGTCAGCTTCGACCGGCTGGTGCTGCAGGGTCAGGGGCTCGAGACGCGCCAGCTCGCCGCCGAGGAAGTCGAGGATTTCGACCGCCGCGCCGGGACGATCGTCCAGACCGCGCGGCCGCTCGACGTGGCGGTGACTTCGGATTCGTGGATCGCGGTGCAGGCCACAGACGGCAGCGAAGCCTATACGAGGCGCGGCGACTTGTCGGTCGCGGCCTCGGGCGTGCTGGAAACCGGTGACGGTTTCCCGGTGATGGGCTCGGGGGGGCCCATCACCGTGCCGCCGCATCAGTCGATCGCGATCGCCGGAGACGGCACCGTCTCGATCGTGCCGCTGGGCGGCGATCCGACCCAGCCCCAGGCGATCGACAAGATCAAGCTGGCGAGCCTCGCGGGCAGCCAGACCGCCAAGGGCCTCGACAACCTCCTCCATGTGAAAGGCGGCGGGGTGCTGCCCGAGGACATGGACGGCAAGCTCGCCGCGGGATCGCTCGAGCAATCGAACGTCAACCTCACCCAGGCGCTGGTCGACATGATCGAGAACCAGCGCAGCTACGAAGTGCAGGCCAGCCTGCTCAAGGAAGCCAAGACCATGGACGAGAGCGCCGCATCACTGATGCGTATGCCCGCCTGATTGAGAAGGATTTAGACGATGGGTTCCTCGGCAATGCACATCGCGCGCACCGGGCTCGACGCTCAGGACATGCGCATGCGCGTGATCTCGAACAACCTCGCCAACGTCAACACGACGGCGTTCAAGCGCGACCGCGCCTCGTTCCAGACGCTGGCCTATCAGGTAGTCACCGCGCCCGGTGCGCAGAGTACCGCGGAGACGAAGTACG
Organism: Sphingomonas sp.; assembly: GCA_030146605.1. Taxonomy (GTDB): domain Bacteria; phylum Pseudomonadota; class Alphaproteobacteria; order Sphingomonadales; family Sphingomonadaceae; genus Sphingomonas. Next base: position 4,094 of record JASLBO010000329.1, read on the forward strand.
CCACCGGGCTCAATCTCGGCACCGGCGTGCGCATCCAGGGCACCGCGCGTGTGGAGACGCAGGGGACCTTCCAGAATACCGGGGGGTCGCTCGATCTCGCGCTGTAGGGCGAAGGCTATTTCCAGGTCAAGCTGCCCGGCGGCCAGCTCGGCTATACCCGCGCGGGCAATTTCTCGCGCTCGGCCGAGGGCATGATGGTGACCAGCGACGGCTATCAGGTGATGCCGGGGATCACGATCCCCGAAGGCACGACCGGGATCACGATCGGCGCCGACGGCACTGTCTCGGCGCAGATCGCCGGCCAGACCGAGGGCAGCCAGCTCGGCCAGATTCAGGTCGCGACCTTCCCCAATCCGGGCGGGCTGCAGGCGACCGGCGATAATTTCCTGATCGAGACCACGGCGAGCGGCGCCGCCAGCCTCGGCGTGGCCAACGAGGCGGGCCGCGCCAAGATCCGCCAGGGCGCGCTCGAGGCCTCCAACGTCAACGTCGTCGAGGAACTGGTCGACATGATCGAGACCCAGCGCGCCTATGAGGTCAATTCGAAGATGATCTCGGCGACCGACGAGATGCTCAAATATGTCAATCAGAACATCTGAGGCGGCCGCGATGAAATTCCTCACCGGCCTCGCTACCGGCGCGCTCGTCGTCGCCGCGATCGCGTTCACCAGCGCACAACCCGCCAAGGCGCAGTTCCTCGGTCTGGGCAAGAAGAAGGCGAAGGAGGATTTCTCCGCCACGCTTCCCGCGCCCGTACCCGTGGCGGCGCCGGCGAACGGCAGCATCTTCCAGGCAAGCGAGGGCTATGCCGCACTTTACGAGGGCATGCGGGCACGCCGCGTCGGCGATCCGCTGACGATCGTCCTCGTCGAGCGCACCAGCGCCTCCAAATCGGCGGGCACCAAGCTCGACAGCGGCGGTGGCTTCTCGCTGACCCCGCCGACCACCGGCGCGCTCAACCTGTTCGACAAGAGCGACGCGAGCGTGAGCGGCGCCCGCAACTTCACCGGCACGGGCACCGCCGATCAGGCCAATGCCTTGTCCGGCGAAGTCAGCGTGACTGTCGCTGCGGTCTATCCCAACGGCACGATGCTGGTGCAGGGCCAGAAGCGCGTGACGCTCAACCGCGGCGACGAATATATCCAGATCAAGGGCATCGTCCGCACTGCGGACATCGACGCGAACAACCGCGTGCCATCGACTCGCGTGGCCGACGCCCGCATCGCTTATACCGGCAA
>JASLBO010000378.1 GCA_030146605.1 Sphingomonas sp.
TGCGGCGCCAAGCGTATCGTCATAGCACGGATTGCGAACGATCGGAGGTGTGAGCAGGCTGCAGGCGAATGACCGCTCAAGCCCCGTAGCGGACGTGACGCAAGTCTCTTTGCTTCCGCTGACGCGCGATCCCCCAACGGCTATTTGGTCGCTCCAGCTGTTCTGCCAGTCAGCCGACGCGGGGATCAGGTGCCCGGCGGGCAGTTCACATCGAAGAACTGGTGTCCATATCCGCCGTTGACATAGCCATTGACGCTGCCCTGCAAGCCAACGCCGCCCTTGCCGACGCCGACATTGACTCGGTCGGACAAGGGATCGTTCATGCTCGAGCCCAGCACTTCAACCGAGACGCTCGCGTCGACGGGCCCTGCCTGCAGGTTGCCGGAGAAGCCCGCGCCAAGCGAGACGCCTTCATCCACAGCGCCGTGAGTCGCCTGCTTGCCGAAAGAGGGTTGCGCCGAGAAGCCAAAGCCCGCGCCGATCTCCGCCCCTGCGCCGAGCTGGCCCACGCCAGTCTTAGGGTCATAGGATACGCCGAGGGACGCCCCGCCGCCGATCCCTGCATACGCACTCGCGCTCAGACCAAAGCCAATCGCGGGGAGGCTGCACACAAAGCTAGGTTCGACGGCTGGCTTGGCGGCGGCGAGCTGTTCGATAGTTGGCATCTCGGTCAGCGCGCGGGTGAGCGAAGGTTGCGCCGCAAGCGCTTCGACCGGCGACGGCTTGGCCGCCAGTTGATCGAGGAGGGAGGGGGTCGCGGCGAGCGACTCTACCGGCGACGGAGTAGCGGCGAGTGCTTCGACAGGCGAAGGCTTGGCCGCCAGTGCATCGATCGCGCTAACCGCTTGGGCAGGGGTAGTGGCGTTTGCCTGCACCGCAGAGGCAGCCTGCGCTGCGGCTGCTTGCGACGCGGCTTCAGCCGCGCCTGCGGCCCCTGAGCTGCCGGCTCCTGCGCCGCTTGCACTGTCGACCATGTTTGACCTCCATCTATGTCGGCAGAAATTAGGAGGAGAGGGGCGGAAGGCACATAAACGAACTGATTAGTTGGGCGAGGTCTCTGACGTTCACGAAGAAGAAAGCCCGGCCATTGGCCGGGCTTAGTTGAGCTACGAACCGGTGGTGGACTAGGCGCCCTCGCCGTCCCACTGAGATCCCCAATGCAAGTTCTGCCGGCGCCACAGAGGTCCGCAACCGTCGTCCCGGGCTTCGCACGCATCTTCCTCGGAGTCGTGGGGCTCATCGACAATGTTGCCGCCACCTGGTTCGCCTATGGCGCAGCCCGGACCGGTGCCCGCAAAGCGGAGCGCGAGGGGCGACGGAGCGAAGCTGTCTTCGGCGTCGATCTCTTCGAGATCAGCGTCCCCGTGCAACGCCTCCATGAAGGCGATCAGCGCCTCGATCGTGTCGCCGAGTTCCGTCTCCGCTCGCTTCCTGCCGATCATGTCGGGAAGGTCGAACGGGTTCATGACAGCGAACCCGTCGGCGATCATGCGCAACTCAAGCATGACGAGCCTCGCGACGACGACGCGCACGTACCGCACTTAGCGCGACCACATCAGCGTCCGACGCGCAGCAAACCTGCCAGGCATCCGTCATCACGCGCTGGCGGAATGCCAGCGCGACATCTCCTTAGCCGTTACGTCCGGATTGCTGGCGGTCGCACGGCGGAGGGCACCCAGATTGGTCGCAGCATCGACTTGCAGGTCCTTGGACCCGTTAAGTGCCAGTACCGGCCAGCGCAGCCTTGCCTGAGCCCCGGTCGAATCATAGCGCAGGAAGAAGCGCATCCAGTCGCTGCTCAGCTGCGTCACGAACGCCTCCACCGCAGCTGGGGGCAGCCGCTCTCCGGCGGGCGCTGCGGAGAATACCGCCCACGCCCGCTCCTGCGCCGAAGCCCTGTCCGGGGCATCGCGCATCGCCCCTAGGACACGCCGCATGAGAGGCTCTCTCCGATCCAATTCGGCGACCGTCGCGCCCATCGACAGCCCGAGACTACGCTGCTGCGCCAGCAAAAGCGCGTCTCCAGAGCCAACAGGACCTGCAAGCAACACGCTGAGGGCGATGCTGGGATCTGCAGCGGCCACCATCGGAGCGATCAAGCCGCCTTCGCTCATCCCGATAAGGCCGATCCGCCGGGGATCGATCTCGCCGCGCGTGCGCAGCCAAGCCACTGCAGCGGCGACGTCGGTCGCGTAATCGGCACTCGTGGCGTTCTCCCGCGACCCGGTCGACTTGGCGACTCCGCGATCGTCGACGCGAAGCACCGCAATGCCCCGGCGCGTGAGATAGTCGGCGAGCACCAGAAAAGGTTTGTGACCGAACAGCGTGCTGTCGCGATCCTGTCCGCCCGAGCCGCTGATCAGCACCGCCGCAGGGAAGGGGCCGGGGCCGGAGGGAATTGTCAGTGTGCCCGCCGGCCCAAGGACGGAGAGACTTGGACAGGGCGCGGCTGGGGCCGGACAGGCTGGGCTGAACAGATCTAGCCCTCCGACAATAGAGGGTGATGGCGTTCTCTTTTTGCACCCGCTCGAAAAGCTAGCGCAGGGTCCGCAGGGCCCGCTTGAAATGATGGCACAGGGCCCGTTCCTGCCCGATTATCTCTTCGATTCCGAGCTTCGCCGGGAGATAAGAAGGCGGAGCAATCTTGGAGGCCCGCCGTTGCTGCCGCCACCACCAAAACTCGCGGTACGCAAAGCCGATTATGCCTTCGATTTGGAAGCTCCTGGTTTCCGGGAGCAGATCGATAGATACTTTGCTGTTCACGACCGAAATGGCGATGGGGTGATCACCAGTAGTGAATACGACGACCCGTGAGACTAAGCCACAATCGGCCCGCTAGAAATGAATCATGACCTTTCGGCCGCTTGTAGGAGCTGCCGCCATGCCACTCTATGACCGATAAGGGGCGCTCAGCTGCCATGACCCTGGCCTGCTGGTGGCAGCTCTCGGCCACTACTTCCGAGTTAGATGAAACTGCCGAATTGCAGTAGGCTACGCAAATACGCCGTTTGCTCCGCCGTGAACGACGGGAGGATATGATGCTAATTCTGATCGCCACAGTGCTTCTGGCCTCTCAGTCCCAAGCACCCGCGCAGGCCGCTAAAGGCTGCAAGCCACAGCCGATGCCAGCTGCGATCGACGCAGCGGGTCGGGTGCCGATCGCTTCGGACATGATCGAGTTTGCGGCCACGCCGTCACTGGAGCATCCCGGCAGAGCTTGGGTGGTTCGCCTTTCCCGCCGCGGGCAAGTCGAGGCGACCATCGAGGTGGTGCGGCTGCGGCGTCAGCATGACTGCAACCGCTATGACATCGAACGGCGTTGGCAGTCGCCGCTATCGCAAGCGGAGTATCTTGACCTAGCCGCAAAGGCGGTGGCGGTTGGTGTTCCACACCCTGCTACTTTTGTCCCTTCATCCACCGGGCAGCCGCCAGACCTGGTACTGGATGGAACAGCCATTGATCTGCGGCTTACCGGCCAAGGGTGGCAAATCACCCGCTCACTCAATCATTACGGCCAGGGCGTCGCTATCTCTGCGATCTTTCGCAATCTCGCGTCAAAGTACGTACCGGCCTCAGAGCTGCCCGCGGAGGACTGGCGAACATTGCCGTGAGTCCGTCACCGTGAGCTGCCGTTCCGCAAGTTACTCGAATTGCGACCCAAGGCGCGTAAGCCACCAGGCTGAACTGGCGGCGGCTATTGGGAAGCGCGTGAGCCGCACAGAAGGCAACAATCGGGCGCATAGCGGTCGCGAGCCGTGCGGCACCGTTCCGTAAAATCTCACGCGAAGTGTGGGGAAAAGTGTGGGGCAGCTGCTAGGCTAGGAAACCGATTTTGCTGTTAAATCAATTCGCGAGAGAAGACTTCGGGCTTCCTCCCGCTCTGCCGAACTGAGCGGTCTGTTAGACGCTGGGACCTGAGAGATCCGGCGAAGGGAGGGGCAGCCAAGCGCGGCACCCATCATCGAATCGTCCTTACGTAGGGACTTCCTCCGTCGGCCAAGCCGCTCGGCGTTCACGTGGAGCTTGAAAACACGGCCATTGTCAGTACCCAAGAGGGGCGCCGGGGGGCGTCGGAGTCTAAGCGTGCCTGAAGATCGCAATCCCGGCCCCCATGATGCGGGAGCTGTCCCAGCGGCGACGGGAGGAGACAAACCCGGCGCTCCCGACGAAGCGCTGTATCAGTTCCTAGATCGGCTCGGGCAGGAGGCGGCACGGTCGTCCGACGCTCAGGAGGTCATGTCCATCACCACGCGGCTGACCGCCGAACATCTGGCGCTGTCCAATTGTGCCTATGCAGACATGGATGACGACGAGGACGGCTTCACCATTCGGGGCAACTGGCATGCTCCCGGATCACCCTCGATCGTGGGCCACTACAGCCTCGCCGATTTCGGATCGCTCGCCGTTACGGAGCTGAAGGCCGGTCGGCCTCTGATCATCAACGACAACATCAATGAAATTGAACCCCAAGAAGCAAAGACGTTCCAAGACATCGGCATTGCCTCGACGATCTGCATGCCCCTCGTGCAGGACGGCCGGCTCCGGGCCTTGATGGCGATTCACGACAAGGTTCCGCACTATTGGAGCGGGTATGAGCTGAAGGTCATTCGGGAGGTGACCGATCGCTCCTGGGCGCATGTCCAGCGCGTCCGCGCGCAATCCGAGCTTTTGACGAGCACCGAACGTTTTCGTGCCGCCGTTCGCGCGACCCGTGGCGTGCTTTGGACCAATGATGCCCATGGGCGAATGACCGGCGAGCAACCGGCGTGGGCCGCGCTGACCGGGCAAAGCTACGCCGAATATCAGGGTGATGGATGGGCCAAGGCCGTGCATCCAGAAGACGCGCAAGCGACGCTCGATGCCTGGAACCGTGCGGTGGAAGCGTGCGACACGTTTATCTTCGAGCATCGCGTCAGGCGGTTTGACGGTGATTGGCGACTATGTTCGATTCGGGCGGTTCCGGTGATCGGCGCGAGCGGCGAGGTCGACGAGTGGGTCGGGGTCCACACCGACATCACCGAGGAGCGCACCGCAGAGCAGGCGCTGCGTGAGAGCGAAGCTCGGCTCCGACTTGTACTCGATGCGTCGCCGGGTGGCCTTTATGCAGTCGATCTTGAAGGGAACACGACGCTCGTCAGCCGCGGTTTCCTCGTGATGATGGGCTTTGGAGAGGAATCTGAGGTTCTCGGCCGAAAGCTGCACGACGTCATCCACCACACGCGCCCCGACGGCTCACCCTATCCGGTCGAGGAATGTCCTATCTACCGCTGCTCCTCGACCGGGGAAGCCGCGCATGTCGAGGACGAGGTCTTCTTCCGCGTCGACGGAGATCCGGTGCCGGTCGAATATTGGGTGACGCCGATCATCCTGAACGGTGAGCGGATCGGCGCGAGTTGCACGATCGTCGAACTGGCCGAGCGCAAGGCCGCTGAAGCGGCACTGCTCGAAGAGTCGCGGACGCTCGAAACGCTCAACCGAACCGGTGCCGCACTTGCTGCCGAACTCGACCACGAGCGGCTGGTCCAGATGGTTACCGATGCCGGGGTCGAGCTAACCGGCGCGCAGTTCGGCGCGTTTTTCTACAATGTCCTGACCGACGAGGGCGGCAGCTACATGCTCTACGCGCTGTCGGGAGCGAAGCCCTCGCAATTCGACTTCGGCATGCCGCGCGCGACGGCCATCTTCCACCCTACCTTCGCTGGCGAAGGCGTCATCCGGTCGGATGACATCACTCGGGACGCGCGATACGGGAAGAGCGAGCCGCACTTCGGGATGCCCAAGGGCCATCTTCCGGTCGTGTCCTATCTAGCCGTCCCGGTGATCAGCCGCAACGGAGAAGTGCTGGGCGGGCTGTTCTTCGGCCATCCCCGAGTTGGGCGATTCACCGAGCGGCACGAGCGCCTGATGCTGGGAATTGCGGCGCAGGCAGCGGTCGGGATCGACAATGCGCGGCTCTACCAGGCGGCGCAAAGGGAGCTGGCCGACCGCATGCGCGCCGAGGCTGCGCTTCGAGAACTCAACGAGACGCTGGAGGCTCGGGTTCAGGAGGAGATCGATCGCAGGTCCGAAGCCGAGGACGCGCTCAGGCAATCCCAGAAAATGGAAACCGTCGGGCAGCTCACTGGGGGAATCGCGCACGACTTCAACAACCTGCTGCAGATAGTCAGCGGAAATCTGGACTTGTTGCGCCAGAAGATCCCCGACGGGTCGGCTCAGCTGCGGCGATATGCGGATCGGGCCATCGTGGGGGCCGAGCGAGCCACGACTCTGACACAGCGCTTGCTTGCCTTTTCGCGGCGGCAGCCGCTGGCGCCCAAGCCGATCGACGTCAACAAGCTGGTCGCCGGCATGTCGGAGCTGCTTCATCGTACGCTCGGCGAGACCATCGAGCTCGAGGCGGTTCTGGGTTCGCGACTGTGGCCGGTTGAAGCCGACCCCAACCAGCTGGAGAATGCGATCCTCAACCTCGCCATCAATGCGCGCGACGCGATGGGGGAGGGCGGGAAGCTGACGATCGAGACCCAGAACACGTATCTCGACGACAGCTATGCCGCGCAGCATCCGGAAGTGGCGCGGGGTCAATATGTCGTGATGTGCGTCTCCGACACCGGGGCCGGGATGGACGCGGAGACGATCGGCCGCGCGATCGAGCCCTTTTTCACCACCAAGGAGGTGGGCAAGGGCACCGGGCTTGGCCTGTCGATGGTATACGGCTTCCTCAAGCAGAGCGGCGGCCACCTGAAAATCTATTCCGAGCCGGACGAAGGTACGACGGTGAAGCTCTATTTGCCGAAACTGGTCGGCGAAGTCGTAGAGGACGCCGCGGCTTCACTGCTCCCGGTCGCCGAAGCTACCGGGCAGGAGACGATCCTGGTGTGCGAAGACGATGAGGACGTCCGCGCCTTTTCTGTCGAGGTCCTCACCGACCTGGGATACCGCGTGATCGAGGCAGGCGACGGACCCTCGGCGTTGCGCTTGCTTCGCGAGCATGTAGACACGGTGGATCTTCTGTTCACCGACGTTGTCCTCCCCGGCGGCATGACCGGCGCGGTTCTGGCGAAAGAGGCGCTGGCAATACGACCCGACCTGAAGACTCTGTTCACCACCGGGTATGCGCGCAATGCGATCGTACACCACGGCCGCCTGGATCAGGGCGTGGAGCTGCTTACCAAGCCCTTCAGCTACGGTGACCTCGCGGTTCGCGTGCGCGACATTCTGGATAAGAAACGGTCTCCGTCAGGATGACGGTCAGTTCGGTCGCGTGGCAGGTAGCCGCGATCGGCACGTCGCTGGGCCTCCGCTGAGCCACAGCCAGCAACGGTCAGCGCCGGAGCTTGGCCGCGTTCAACTCTATCGTGATCTCGAGGCCGGTTGGTTTCCAGTCGTAGGAGATCGAACCGCCAAATTGGCGCTCTACCGTCATCGCGATGAGTGAAGTCCCGAACCCGCTCTGGGAAGGCTCGCTGGATATTCGAGGGCCGTCGCATTCCAGCCATTGGAGAGTCATTTGAGTCCCGTCGAGCTCCCAGGAGATATCGACCCGTCCGCCGGGAACACTGAGCGCTCCGTACTTGGCCGCGTTCGTCGCGAGTTCGTGAACGACCAATGCCACTGCGTTCGTCGCGTGATCGCCGCAGGGAACGGCAGGACCGCGCGTCGCTATCCGGTTGGGTGCATCGACTGCGCGTTCATGCACCTTTACGACCGCCGCAATCAACTCGGCCAGATCGAAACTTCGGTCCGAGCCGATGGCGACCACCTGCCGCTGAACCAGCGAATGCGCGTCAGCCAATGCATGCAGGCGTCCGGACAGTGCGGTCGCGAAATCAACGACCGTTTCGGCGGTGCGCGCGCTGCCGTGAATCATGCCGTCCGTCATCGCGAACAAATTCTTCAACCGGTGGCTCATCTCCCTGGCGAGCAGTTCCTGTTCGGTGAGCGCGGCGCGCAGGCGCTCCTCCTCGCGGATCATCTTCAACGCGAGTCCTGCAAAGCTGGCCAGTTCGGCCGCCGTGTCGGCATGCCCGCGGTGAAAATGTCCCTCTCGTTCCGAGACGACCCAGAGCGTCCCCAGCGGCTCGTCGCTGCCGATATAGAGCGGGACCAGTAACACTTCGGGAATGACAAGATTTCCCGCCGCGATCCAGTCGTAGACCAACTCGGGATGCCTGGACAGCGTAGGGCGGTTGCGATCGAGTGTGACACCGCATGGACTATCGTCGCGCGGCGTCGTGGCATTCTCAAACGCGGCCAGCAGACCATGGAGATGGCGCCAGCGAAATACCCCGGGCTCTGGCTCCGGTTCGTACAGGCTGAGCCCCGCCGAGACTGCTTCAGTCAGTGTCATCGCCAGCTCGACGAACTTCGGCAGCACCTCGGCCGGTGCCTTTGCCATTGCTGCCGCCAAAACATGAAGGGCCTGCTTTTGGCCGGCAAGGTTCACCGTACCGACGGCGCGGCTTTCCAGCGCCTCGTTTATGTAGACGGGGGAGGCGGCCTTGCAGGGTTCCAGGATCATGTTGTGCCCACGCAACGAGTATATCACCATTTCGCAGCGGCGCGAGTCTGCATTGGATCGCGACGGGCTGGCCGGCTCCATCGGCGGATAGGCGCGCTGAAGGTGGCGGAAGTCCGCTGGGACCAGATTGATCTGGACGCCGGGACTTGGGTGATCCCATCGGACTCCGCCAAGGCGGGCAGGGCGCACCTTGTGCCATTATCGGCTGCCGCAGTTCGGTTGCTCCAGTCCGTCCCGCGGCTCGGCGAGTACGTTTGGACCAACGACTGCAAGAGCCCGATCAGCGGCTTCGCAAAGCTAAAACAGCGCCTTGATGGGTTCCTCGCCGCGTCAGGAGACGAGCTACAGCCTTGGGTGCTGCAGGATTTGCGCAGGACCGTGGCGACACACATGGTACGACTCGGCGTTACAGAGACGATCGTAGGCCGAGTGCTGAACCACGCCGCTCAAGGCGTCACCGCCAAAGTGTATGCGCTCCACAGCTACGCTCCTGAAAAGCGAGGTGCCTTCAATTGCTGGGCCGCCGACATCCAGCGTGAGATAGACGGACGACCCTCGCAAAATATAGCTGCGCCTGGTTCCCAAGATCGTCAGTGAATTTCGCTGCTTAGCGGGAGAAGCGAAACTCACAGGTTG
>JASLBO010000534.1 GCA_030146605.1 Sphingomonas sp.
GGATCGAGCGACGAGGGGAGCTCGGCGCCGGCGATCCACCGGTGAGCGGCGCAGTCTTGAGTTCCTCGTCGAGATCGAAGCGGCCCCTGGCCCGGGCATAGTCGATCCGCACCAGCGCCGCGGCGGCGCGTGCCTGCTCGAACGTCTCGGCGACGACCAATGCGATCGCCTGGTGATAATGGTCGACGTCAGGCCCGCCGAGCAGCTTGACCGTGTTGAAACTGCCCTTGCCGAGCTTGCCGGCAGTGTCGGCAGTGACGATCGCGAGCACGCCCGGCGCGGCCCTGGCCTCGCTCAGGTCCATCGAGCGGATCCTGCCCTTTGCGACCGCGGAACCCACGATATAGCCATAAGCGGCGTTGGCCGGTTCCGGGTGGTGCTCATAGGCGTAAGGCGCGGTGCCGGTGGTCTTGAGCGGACCGTCGATGCGATCGAGCGGCTTGCCGACGACCTTCAGCCGGTCGATCGGGTTGGTGCCCGCAGGCGTGTCGAACTTCATGCCGCCCTCGCTTCGTGCATCGCCGCCGCCAGCGTCCGTTCGACGAGCGGCACCTTGAAGCCATTGTCCCCGGTCGGCCGCGCGCCGGCCAGCAATTGCGCCGCCACCGCCTTCGCGCCCTGCGGCATCGCGGCTTCGGCGGCCTCGACACGCCACGGCTTGTGCGCCACCCCGCCGAGCGCGACCCGGCCGGTGCCGTCCTTCTGGATCACCGCCGCAACGGAGACGAGCGCGAAGGCATAGGACGCGCGGTCGCGCACCTTCTCGTACAAATGCACGCCGCCGATCGGCTTTGGCAGAGTCACCGCAGTGATCAGTTCGCCCGGCGCCAGCACGGTATCGATGTGCGGGGTGTCGCCCGGCAGGCGGTGGAAGTCGGCGATCGGGATCGCGCGCGCCTGACCGCCGGCGTTCACCGTCTCGACCCGCGCATCGAGCACCCGCATCGCCACCGCCATGTCCGACGGATGCGTCGCGATGCAGGCCTCGCTCGAGCCGACGATCGCCAGCTGCCGGCTATAGCCGCCGATAGCTGCGCAACCGCTGCCCGGCCGGCGCTTGTTGCACGGCTGGTTGGTGTCGTAGAAATAGGGGCAGCGGGTACGCTGGAGCAGATTGCCCGCGGTCGTCGCCTTGTTGCGGAGCTGGCCCGACGCGCCCGCCAGCAGCGCGCGGCTCAGCACGCCGTAATTCTTGCGCACCCGCATGTCGGCGGCGAGATCGGTGTTGCGGACCAGGGCGCCGATCCGCAGACCGCCGTCCTTCGTCTTCTCGATCCTGTCGAAGCCGAGCCCGTTGACATCGATCAGATGGGTCGGCGTCTCGATCTCCAGCTTCATCAGATCGAGCAGATTGGTGCCGCCCGCGATGAATCGGGTCCCCTGCAGCGATGCCGCCTTTGCCGCGGCGTCGGCGGGCGAAGCCGCGCGCTCGTAGGTGAAGGGCCTCATGCCTTGTCCCCCGCAACTTCGGCCATCGCCTCGGCGATGTTCGAATAGGCCCCGCAGCGGCAGATGTTGCCGCTCATCCGCTCGCGCATCTCGGCATTGGTGACCCGCGGCCGATCGGTCAGCCGGCCGGACACATGGCTGGGAACGCCGCGCTTGATCTCGTCGAGCACCGCCACCGCCGAGCAGATCTGCCCCGGCGTGCAATAGCCGCATTGATAGCCGTCATGCCTGACGAACGCTGCCTGCATCGGATGCAGCCGGTCAGGAGTGCCGAGACCCTCGATGGTCGTGATACTGTCGCCCTCGTGCATCACCGCCAAGCTCAGGCACGAATTGATTCGCACCCCGTCGACCAGCACGGTGCATGCGCCGCACTGGCCGTGGTCGCACCCTTTCTTGGTGCCGGTCAGGTGCAGATGCTCGCGCAAGGCGTCGAGCAAAGTAGTGCGCGTGTCGAGCGACAGCTCACGGACCTTGCCGTTGACTTCGAAACTGACCGGCACCGTCAGGAGACCGGGTTTCATGGCCTGGCTTTCCTCTGCTGCCGATTCGGGCGCCGCCGCAACCACCGCCGAAGCCGCACCGGCCGCGAGCACGCTTCGTCGGGACAGTTCCAGCTCGGGCAAAGGGGGCATAATTCGATCCTTTCCACGGACTGACCGCCGCGCGCCTGTAACTGCTGGCCTGCATCTGCTGAAGCGTTTCACCCGGTGAATTCTCCAGCGGCTGCCAGCTTAACGCCTGTTCGAGCGTTTCGGCACCGCGCGATTGCTTCATATCGTGTTGAGCAACGTTCATCAATCGTACGAGCTGGCCAAGCCCGGCGTTCTGCCGCCGCCCGCACTGCCCTGACCACCGCCCACGGCCGGACTCCTGTCGGCATCCGGGCAAGTATCGATCCGTGGCCACGATTCCACTTCAGGAACAGCGAGATAGATTTCCTATTCAACTAATAGGATTTAGATTGTTCGCACTGCCGAACCGCCGCGCTAGGCATCAACAATCGTCCAATGGCGGCTGTGTCGTTGAGGAGAAGATTGCCCGTGCGTGCATGGAAGCTCCGGGCCCCTGTGGCCGTTCCGGCAGTGGTCGAGGACCGCAGGACCGGCCACACCTTCTATCCGCGCACCGTGGCGCAGCCCGAAACCGCGGCCTGACCGACCGTGACGGCGGCTCTCTCGTCATCGCCGTTCGCGGCGGAGATCACCCGGGCGGTCTCCGCGCTCAACGCGGCACGGCTGGTATGGCGGGGACACCAAGGCGGGCGCCACGATGTTGCCAGCTTCCCCTCCCCGGCCGAGCTTGCCCGTGCGATCGAGCATCTCGCCGCGGCGCTCTATCCCGTGCGGCTGGGCGGATTTCGCGGCGAAGCGCTGCGCGAGGACGATTTCGTCGCAGAGCAGCTCGGGCTCGGCCTGGCCATCCTGCGTGATCAGGTGGCCAGCGAGCTCGATTATTGGCAGGGCTGGTGCGACGCGCCGTTCGAGGAGGGCCAGAGCGACATGATCGTCCGGCTGTTCGCAGCCTCGATCGCCGAGATCCGGACGCTGATCGACAGCGACATCGAAGCGGCGTTCGTCGGCGATCCTGCCGCGCGCACCGCCGACGAGATCCTGATCAGCTATCCCGGCGCGCTGGCAATCCTGCATTATCGCATCGCCCACCAGTTCTTTTCGCTTGGCGCGGCGATCGTCGCGCGGGTCATTTCGGAGCTGGCGAATGCCCGCACGGGGATCGACATCCATCCCGGCGCGACGATCGGCCCGCGCTTCTTCATCGATCACGGCACTGGCGTGGTGATCGGCGAGACGGCGATCATCGGGGCCAATGTGCGGCTTTACCAGCATGTCACGCTGGGCGCGCGCAGCCCATTGGGGCTGGCGAGCGTCGGTCCGCGCGACCGCTTTGCCCGGCATCCGATCGTCGAGGATGACGTGATCGTCTATGCCGGCGCGACGATCCTCGGCCGCGTCACGATCGGGCGCGGCAGTGTGATCGGCGGCAATGTCTGGCTGCTCAGCGA
>JASLBO010000141.1 GCA_030146605.1 Sphingomonas sp.
GGAAGGGCGAACGGCCGATCTTGGCAACCGCAGTGGCCACCGATCCGGGCCGGCCGTCATAAATCTCCAGCGCGTTGACCTTGCCGCCGGCATCCTCGACCGAACGGAGAAACGCCGTCGACGCCCGTTCGCCATAAAGGCCACTGGGGATGAGGCCGGCGAATTCGGTGATCCCCGAACGTCTGGCATAATTGACCACCCGCTCGATCGATTGGGCCGGGACATAGCCGAGGATGTACGTGCCATTGCCCGCCACGCCGGCATCGTTCGAGAAGCTCAGCACCGGAACCCGCGCACGCCGGGCGATCGGGGCGACTTCGCGCGCCTCCTCGGCGAGCAGCGGCCCGAGGATCAGCCGGTTGCCGTCGCTGATCGCCTGCTGCGCGGCGGCGGCCGCCCCGCCCGGAGCGGCGGTGTCATACGTCGTGATCCGCAGTGCATCGCTCTTCGTATCGAGCACGGCGAGCTGGGTAGCGTTCTGGAGCGAGCGCCCCACGCCGGAATTTGCACCGCTGAGCGGCACCAGCAATGCGATGCGGTGGCGCTGGACGTCCTGCGGCAGCCCGGGCTGGATCGGGCGCGGGGCCACCGGCGTCGGCCGCGTGGGCGGCGTCGGGCGTTCGGCCTCGGGCACGATCCGCGGCCCGGTGGCGCACGCAGCGAGGAACAAGCTCACGCCGATCGCGGCGGCACGCAGCATGTTCTTCAGCCCAGGTTGCGCTGTTGCTCTGGCGTCTGCCATGACTCTCCCCGATGGATGATCTGATACTCTCGCCCGGCCTCTACATCGTCGCGACGCCGATCGGCAATCTCGGCGATCTCACTCCGCGCGCTGCACAAATACTGACCAGGGCCGATGTGGTTGCGGTTGAAGACTCGCGTGTGACAGCGGGGCTGTTCCGCCATCTCGGCACCAAGGGCAAGATGCTGCCCTATCACGATCACAATGCCGATGCCGTGCGCCCCGGACTGATCGCGCGGATGGCGAGCGAAGCGGTCGCGCTGGTTTCCGACGCCGGCACGCCCCTGATCTCCGATCCCGGCTTCAAGCTGGTACGCGATGCGCGGGCGGCCGGCCATGTCGTCACGACGATCCCCGGCCCGTGCGCCGCGATCGCCGCGCTGACATTGGCGGGATTGCCGACCGACCGCTTCTTCTTCCTCGGCTTTCTGCCCGCCAAGCAGCAGGCGCGCGCCGAAGCCATCGCCGAAGTGGCCGCGATCCGCGCGACTCTGGTGCTGTACGAATCGGGTCCGCGGCTCGCCGCCTGCCTCGCGGCATTGGCCGAGGGTCTGGGAGATCGCGAGGCGGCGGTGGCGCGCGAGATCACCAAGCGCTTCGAGGAATGCGTGACCGGAACGCTGCGCGAACTGGCAGCGCGCTATGTCGATGCGCCTCCGAAAGGCGAGATCGTGATCGTGGTGGCCCCGCCCGGCGAAGCGCCGCCCGCGAGTGCGGAGGATGCGGATGTAGCGTTGGCCGAAGCCCTCACCCGGCTGCCGCCGGCCAAGGCTGCGGGCGAAGTCGCGAAGAGGCTCGGGCTGGACCGCAAGGCGCTGTATGCCCGCGCCATGGCGCTCAAGGCCTAGGCGGCGCCTTGCAACCGCGCCGGATTCGCTTCGAGCATGAAGCTCGCATCGGTGCCGGTCAGTTCGGACAGGCGCCTGACATAGCTTTCGGCAAGCGATTGCCGACGCGCTTTGGCGCCCGCTGTGATTGCATTCCGCGCGGCCGCGATCTCCTGAATGGCGCGACGCCGGTAATAGCTTTCGTTCGATTCCATAATCCTCGGCACCCCCCGGTGACGATAGCGACCCGGCCTCTTATGAGTCGGAATGACGTAGACTAATCAAAGTTATCCACAGGCGCCAAGCCCCCCAAGGAACTTGTGCAGGTGAAACGGCCTCGGCAAGCGACAAACGACCGCAAAGCCGCGGAAAATCGCGGACGCGAGGGCGAAAGACGCGCTGCGTGGTGGCTTTGGCTGCGCGGCTGGCGAATCCTCGGTCGGCGCGTGCGCACGCCGGCGGGCGAAGTCGACCTCGTCGTGCGCAAGGGCAGACTGGTCGCGTTCGTCGAAGTGAAGACCCGCGCCACCGCCGGCGAACTCGATTTCGCGATCGACGAGCGGCGCCTCGCCAGGGTGGCGGCGGCGGCGGAATATCTGATGCCGCGTTATGCCGGACCGGGCGACGATATCCGCGTCGACGTGATCCTCATTGCCCCCCGCACGCTGCCTCGCCATATCGAGAACGCCTGGATGGGGTGACTTAGCTTAATAAGTCACCTACAGCGTTTCCGAGGAGGCCGAATGTCGCTTACAGTTGCCGTGCAGATGGACCCGCTCGATGCGATCAACATCGCCGGGGATTCGACCTTCGCGCTGATGCTGTCGGCGCAGGCGCGCGGGCATCGGCTGTTTCATTATGCGCCTGAGGACCTCAATTATTCGGACGGCCGCGTCTGGACCAGGGCACATCCGGTCAGCGTCCAGCGCGTCGAGGGCAATCACTTCCGCTTCGAGGATCCGGTCAGCCTCGATCTGGGCGACGAAGCCGATGTGGTGCTGATGCGGCAGGACCCGCCGTTCGATCTCGGCTACATCACAGCAACCCATCTGCTCGAGCGGATCGCCGATCGCACCTTGGTGGTGAACGACCCGGCGAATGTCCGCAACGCCCCCGAGAAGGTGTTCGTGCTCGATTATGCCGAGTTCATGCCGCCAACCCTGGTGACGCGCAGCCTCGACGAGGCGCGGGCATTCCTCGCGAAACATGGCGAGATCATCATCAAGCCGCTCCACGGCAATGGCGGCAAGGCGATCTTCAAGGTCGGCAGCGACGGCGCCAACCTCTCCTCGCTGGTCGAAGTGTTCAACACCGCATGGCGCGAGCCGCATATGGTGCAGGCTTTCCTGCCCTCCGTCGCGCAGGGCGACAAGCGCATCGTGCTGGTCGATGGCGAGATCGCCGGCGCGATCAACCGCATCCCCGGCGAAGGCGAGATCCGCTCGAACCTCGCGGTTGGCGGATCGGCGGCGAAGACCGAGCTGACCAAGCGCGAGAAGGCGATCTGCGCCGCGCTCGCCCCCGAGCTCAAGAAGCGCGGGCTGCTGTTCGTCGGGATCGACGTGATCGGCGGCGAATGGCTGACCGAAATCAACGTGACTTCGCCCACCGGGATCGTCGCGATCGACCGGTTCAACGGCACCGACACCGCGGCGCTGATCTGGCAGGCGATCGAACGCCGCGTCGCCGAACGCGCAGCAGCCTGAGCGCATGACCGACTGGCTCGACTGGGGCTATCTCGGAATCTTCCTGCTGATGGTGCTGGAAAATGTGATTCCTCCGGTGCCCTCCGAAGTGATCATGGGTGTCGGCGGCATCGCCGCGGGCCAAGGCAAGATGAACTTCGTCCTGCTCGTCTTGGTCGGCACGCTGGGCTGCGTGGTGGGCAATCTGTTCTGGTGGGAAATCGGCCGGCGCTATGGCTATCTTCGCCTCAGGCCGATGGTCGATCGCTGGGGCCGCTGGCTGACGATGGAGTGGGACGACGTCGAGAAATTGCGCCGCTTCTTCGATCGCTGGGGCGGCGTGACGGTATTCGTGTTCCGCTTCATGCCGATCGGACGCACGGTGATCTCAATCCCCGCGGGGTTGATGCATATGGGGTTCTGGCGGTTCGTTGCTTTCACCGCCGCGGGCAGCCTCGTGTGGAACGCGATCCTCGTCGGCGTAGGCTATTGGCTCGGCACCACTTTCGAGACGATCGACCATTGGATCGCCCCCGGCGTCGCAGCGATCGTGGTGATTGGGCTCGCCGGCTATGTCTGGCGCGTCGCGACGTGGAAGCCCCGCGCGAAGCGCTAGCTAGGCGCGCGGATGGGCGTTGCGATAGACGTCGAGCAGATGCGCCGCGTCGACCGCGGTGTAGATCTGGGTCGAGCTGAGGCTGGCATGGCCGAGCAGGTCCTGCAGCGCGCGCAGCTCGGCGCCGCGGCCGAGCAGATGCGTCGCGAAGCTGTGGCGCAGCGCATGCGGGGTGGTGCGCTCGGACAGCCCCAGCCCGGTCCGCGCCGAGCGCACCGCCTTGCGGATCATCCCCGGCGGCAGCGGCCCGCCCTTGGCCCCGCGGAACAGCGGCGCATCGCGCCCGACGCCATAGGGACACAGCTTCGCATAGGCCTCGATCGCCTCGCGGACCTGCGGCAGCAGCGGCACCGTCCGCGTCTTGGCGCGCTTGCCGGTGACGCGCATCGTCGCACCGAGCGGCAGCACCGCGCCGGTCAGACCCACGGCTTCGCCGATGCGCAGCCCCGCGCCGTAGAGCAGCAGCAGCACCGCCCAGTCGCGCGCGCCGATCCACGGCTCGCGCGCCTCTTCCGAAACGGTTTCGGCCAGCGCCACTGCCTCGTGCGGCGCAATCGGCCGCGGCACGCCTTTGGTGACTCGCGGCCCGCGCAGCCGCGGCAGTTCGGCGCCCTCCCCGACGGCGAATTTGAGGAACCCCCGCACCGCTGAGAGCTCGCGCGCGGCGGACGCGTTGGACAATCCGTCGTTGCGGCGATGCGCCAGAAAGGCGCGGAGGTCGGCGGTCTCGACCTGCGCGAGCCGCTCGCGCGTCA
>JASLBO010000230.1 GCA_030146605.1 Sphingomonas sp.
CCCGGCGTCTGGTAAGGCGCGGCCCCTAGCAAAGGCTTTGGAGGCATGCAACCCATCGCCGCACGCTTTCACTAATCCGTAGATGCCCCTACAGGCGGCGTCCCGCTATGTTGCCCTCCCCCGCCCTGTCCGCCGAGATGCGCCGCATTCTCGCACTCGCCTGGCCGGTGGTGCTGACCAGCCTCAACTGGACGATCCTTCACGTCACCGATGTGGCGGTGGTTGGGCTGGTGAGCACGAGCGAAGCCGCAGCGCTGGGCGCGAGCCGCTCGCTCACCTTTCCCGGCATCGTGGTAGGGCTGGGCTGGCTGACCGGCATCCTCGTCTTCGTGTCGCGCGCCGACGGCGCCGGCGACCTGCGCGAGACGGGCCGGGTGTTCCACCAGGGCATGCTGCTCGCACTGCTGCTCGGATTGACCAGCGGGCTGGCGCTGTTCCTGTGGCCCGAATCCATGCTGCTCGGGCTCGGCGTCGCCCCCGCTACCGTGCCCGCCGCGGCCGACGTGGTACGCGTCATGGCGCTTGCTTACCCATTTCAGCTCGTCATCGTTGCTGTGAGCTTCTTCCTCGAAGGTGTCAGCCGGCCGCGGCGCGTTACCGTGGTCAACCTGTCGATCCTGCCGCTCAACGCGCTGCTGGCCTGGGTGCTCGCGACCGGCCAGCTGGGGCTGCCGGTGATGGGCGCAGTCGGCGCCGCACTGGCAACCGCGATCGCCTCCGCCCTTGGCGCGATCGGCATGGTGGTCGCTGCATGGACGCTGCCGCGCGCCGGCCAGCGCGGTGTCCACGACCTCACCGAACTTGGAAGTCGTGGCTCTTGGATCGGCGCGTTCAGGCTCGCGCGGTTCGGGCTGGTGCCGGCGATCGCCTCGGGGCTCGAGCTGATCGGCTTCGCGATCCTCATCGCGCTTTCCACCCGGATCGACGCGGCCACGGCACACGCCTTCCAGATCGTCTTTTCGATCCACAACGTGACTTTCGCCGTCGCGCTGGGCCTCGGCTCGGCAGCGGGCGTGCGCGTCGGAAATGCCCTCGGCGAAGGCGTGCCCGAACAGGCGGCGCGCCGGGCCGCAATCGCCGCGATGCTCGCGGCACTGGCCACCGGCATTTTGTCGGTGCTGCTGATCGTGCTGGCGCTGCCGGTAGTGGCGATCTTCCCCGCGACCGAGCCGGTGCACCGCCTCGCCGCGGCGATGCTGGTGCCGTGGGCGCCGTTCATCCTGTTCGACGGGGTGCAGGTGGTGTTCGTCTACGCGCTGCGCTCGCTGGGCGATCAGGTAATCGCCGGGGTCAACGGCATCCTCGCCTTCTTCGTCATCACCGGCGGGCTGGGCGTCCTGCTGGCCCAGGGCGGCTATGGACCGATGGGGCTGGTGCTCGCCTCAGGCCTGGGAATGGTCGCGGCCGCATTGCTTCACGGTCTGCGGCTCGCCTGGGTCAGCCGCCGATTTCGCTCGCGAAGCTGAGTTTGACCACCTTGGCGTTGGGCGGCACATCGAGCTTGGCGCCGGTGAAGTCGAGCGCCGCCCTGGCGCCCAACGCCCGATTTTCCGGGGTGATCCGCCAGCTATACACGACATGATCCGCGCCATCGCGCAGCTCGACCCGGATATCGGGCACGCGCTGCCGGTCGCCGGTGGGGTTCACCACCTTGCCCGAAATGACGAACGCCTCGCTGCCGTTGGGCATGGTGCGAAGCTCGACGCTCTTGTCGGTGAAACGCAGCGGCGTATCCGCCTCGCCGCCGACCCCGAGGCCAAGTTGCGCGGCGATGCCGGGAGCCCCCGAATACAGGATGGCGCCGGTGCCGAGCAGCATCGAGACGCCGGCGACCACTGCGGCGGCGGTCCAGCGCTTCGCCGGATTGCGGCGCGGCTTGAAGCGCGGCTGCGGCGCGAAGGGATCATATTCGGGCGGCGCCTCGGCGATCGGGTCTTCATAGACGCGCGGAGCGAGGGGAGCGGCACGGGGCGCAGCCGGAGCCGGCCGCGCCATCACCGGCGGGGCGATTGGCTCGGCCGGGGGGGTGCGGGCCGGAGTGACCTTGGCCGGCGCGGCAGCGGACGCGGGCGCCTCCGCCGGAGCGGGCACCGCGCGGCTGGCTGCCGCTACGGGCCGCGTCGTGCGATCGAGAAGCGCGGGCGCCTGGAACCAGCTGTGCTTGCAGCTCGCGCACCGCACCGTACGGCCCTCGCCACCGATCGCAGTGTCGGGAACGAGGTACCGGGTCCGGCACTGGCTGCATTCGAGGATCATCTAAGCGTCTCACCCGCCCGGCTGCCCACTGGCCGGGTGAGGCGATTCTAGCTGTAACGAATCGGGCCTACAAGAGTCTCGCTTACGTCACCTGTGCCACCATCGCTTGAGCCCGGCGGCGCGCTGTGCGATGCCGTGCGCCACCCCAAGCAAGGAGCGGCCGGCGCCCGCGAATGGCCAATATCGTCCAGTTCGAGAATGTCGGCTTGCGCTATGGCACGGGATCCGAGACCCTCTCGGACGTCAGCTTCACGCTCAAGAGCGGTTCCTTTTATTTCCTGACCGGCCCGTCCGGCGCGGGCAAGACGTCGCTGCTCAAATTGCTCTATCTCGCCCAGCGGCCGTCGCGCGGCGTGATCCGGCTGTTCGGCGAGGATGCCGGCGCGCTGCCCCGGCAAAGGCTTCCCGGCTTCCGGCGCCGGATCGGAGTGGTATTCCAGGACTTCCGGCTGGTCCCGCATCTCTCCGCTTATGACAATATCGCGCTGCCGCTGCGCGTCGCCGGCGTGCAGGAGAGCGACATCGAGGCGCCGGTGCGCGAAATGCTCGCCTGGGTAGGGCTGACCGAGCGTGCGCGCGCCAGGCCGCCGACCTTGTCGGGCGGCGAGCAGCAGCGCATCGCGATCGCAAGGGCAGTGATCGCGCGCCCCGAATTGCTCGTCGCCGACGAGCCCACCGGCAATGTCGATCCCGAAATGGCCGAGCGGCTGCTCTATCTGTTCGAATCGCTCAACCGGCTCGGCACCAGCGTGGTGGTCGCGACCCATGACTTCCACTTGCTCCACCGGATTCCTAACGCAAAGATGATGCGAATCGAGCATGGCCGCCTCAGCGACCCCACCGGCGTGCTGCGTAACCCGCCCGGCCAGTCATGATCCTCGGCTTTCAACCCCCCGCCTCCGAACGGCGGCTGCTCGACGACGGCCAGCCGACCCGGGCGATGACGTGGATCATGGCGATCATGCTGTTCCTGACCGTGCTCGCCGGCGCGCTGGGGCTCGGCATGTTCGGTGCGACGGCGCAGCTCGATCGCGAGCTTTCGGGCCGGCTCACGGTGCAGATCGTCGAGCCGATCACCAGCGTGCGCGACGGGCAGGCCGCTGCGATGGTCGCTGCGCTTCGCAAGCTGCCCGGGGTGACGAACGTGCGCGAAGTCGACCGTGCGCATCTCGCCCGATTGCTCAAACCGTGGCTCGGCGATGCCGGGCTCGATCCCGACCTGCCGATGCCGGCGATGATCGACGTCGAGGCGGCAGGGGCCGATTTCGCGGCGATCGAGCAGGCGGCGCGGCGGATCGCGCCGGGCGCCCGGGTCGATCGGCACGCGCAATGGCTGTCGCCGGTGCGCAGCTTCCTCGCCTCGATGAGCTGGCTCGCGGTGAGCCTGATGCTGTTGATCGCGGGCGCCACTGCGGCGGTGGTGCTGCTCGCGGCACGCGCGGGGCTGGACACGCACCGAGACACGATCGATGTGCTCCACATGCTGGGTTCCACCGACGTCCAGATCGCCCGCCTGTTTCAGCGGAGGATCGCCTTCGACACGCTGCTGGGCGGGATTGCCGGCACCGCGGCCGCCCTCATGCTCGTCTGGTTCCTGCAGGCGCGGCTGAGCGCAGTCGGCTCGGAGATGCTGGGCGGCGTCGCGCTCCAGCGGCGCGACTGGTTCCTGCTGCTGCTTCTGCCGCTCGGTTTCGCCCTGCTCTCCACGCTGGCGGCGCGGGTTGCGGTGCTGCGCACTCTGGGCCAGCGGCTGTGATCTGGCGCATCTGCCTGTTGCTGCTCGTCGCCTGGGCGCTGGGGTTCGCGGTTTTCCTGCTGTCCCTCGGCAAGCCGCTCGACGGCCGCAAGACCGATGCGATCGTCGTACTGACCGGAGGATCCGGGCGGATCGATCGCGGGCTGGTAGTGCTGCGCGCCGGCGATGCACGCCGGATGCTGGTGAGCGGCGTCGATCCCGATGTCCGCCCGGTCGAGCTCGCGGTGCAGTTCAAGATCGACCGCAAGCTGATGGCGTGCTGCATCGATCTCGGCTGGCAGGCAGTCGATACCCGCTCGAACGCCGACGAGACGATGAAATGGGTCCGCAAGCACGGTTTCCGATCGGTACGGCTGGTGACGACCGACTGGCATATGCCGCGTGCGCGGATGGAGCTGGCGAGTGCGCTGGGCAGCGGCGTCGAAGTGGTCGGCGACGGCGTGCGCAGCGGCGCCAACAGCCCCGGCTGGCGGGTGCTGTTCCGCGAATATCACAAGTTCCTCGTTCGGCGGATCGCGTTGTGGGCGGGCGCGGGCTGATGGTCCGGTTGCGAAGCGGCCTGTTCAAGGCCGCATTCTATGGGCTCTCGGTACCGATCGTGCTGCTCGCGCCGGTGATGGCGCTGTTCGGCAAGCGGGCGTTCCGGCGGTGGGTGCTGCTCTGGACCCAATATCACGCATGGTGCGCGCGGCATCTGGCGGGGATTCGTGTCCGGGTGGAAGGCGCGCCGCTGTCGACACCTGCGCTCTATGCGGCGAAGCACCAGTCCTTCTTCGAGACTTTCGAGCTCGTCCGGATGCTCGACGGGCCGACGGTGGTGATGCGGCAGGAATATGCGCGCATTCCAGTGTGGGGCTGGGCGGCGCGACGCTATGGCGTCATCATCATCGACCGGAGCGGCGCGGCCTCCGCGCTGCGCCAGATGATGCGCGAGGCCAAGGCCGCCGGCGCGGCGGGGCGTTCGGTGATCCTGTTTCCCGAGGGCACACGCTCGGCCCTGGGGGAGAAGCCGCCGGTGCTATCGGGGCTGGCCGGGCTCTACCGCGCGATCGGACTGCCGGTGGTGCCGGTCGCGCTGGATACCGCGAAAGTCTGGCCGAAGCACGGCCCGGTGCGGCCTGGACTGGTGACTCTCCGGTTCGGCGAGCCGATCCCGGCCGGCCTGAAGCGCGAGGAGATCGAGGCGCGCGTCCACCGCAAGATCAATGCGTTGAATACGGAACAGTCAATCTGACCGAAGCCGTCCCCTGGCGAACGCCGGGGCCGAGAGTTGTTCATCCCGGCCAGCCTGCCGCGCTCTCGACCGCCTTCGCTGGATGGCGAGCTTTGGCCTATACTCGTTTTCTTTCAATCTGAACGTGCTCCTGCGAAAGCAGGAGCCCAGAGCCCAGAGCGCAACGCCTGTGATCCTGGGCTCCTGCTTTCGCAGGAGAACAGGTCTTTCTCGGCTCAATTCAAGCGAAACACAGCCTAATCGTGCGAGCGGCCGAAATCCGGGCGGGCGTCGTCCTGGCCCGAATCGATGATCGAGCGGCGGACCGCGCGGGTGCGGCTGAACAGCTCGAACAATTCGTCGCCCTTGCCCCAGCGGATCGCGCGCTGAAGCGCGGTCAGATCCTCGGAGAAGCGCTGGAGCATGTCGAGCACCGCCTCGCGGTTGGCGAGGAACACGTCGCGCCACATCGTCGGGTCGGAAGCGGCGATGCGCGTGAAATCGCGAAAGCCGCCCGCCGAATATTTGATCACTTCCGACGCCGTCACTTCCTCGAGGTCCGAGGCAGTGCCGACGATCGTATAGGCGATGAGGTGGGGCAGATGGCTGGTCACCGCGAGCACGCGATCGTGATGCGCGGGCTCCATCGTCTCGACCTCGGCGCCAAGCCGTCGCCAGAATTCGAGCACCCGCTCGATCGCGAGGGCATCGGTGCCCTCGGGCGGGGTGACGATGCACCAGCGGTGGTGGAAGAGCGATGCGAAGCCGGCCTCCGGGCCGCTATTCTCGGTACCGGCGACCGGGTGCGCGGGGACGAACACCGCCTCCGGCAATGCCGCGCGGACCGCCTCGATCACGCTTTCCTTGCACGACCCGACATCGCTGAGAATCGCATCGGCGGGCAGATCGGCGGCGATCTCCGCCGCGACCGCGCCCATGGCGCCGACCGGCACGCAGAGCACCACCAGATCGGCGTCGATCACCGCGGTTCCGACGGTGTCGGCCACATCGTCGCACAAATCGATCCGAACCGCGGTCTCGCGCACGAACGGATCCATGTCATAGCCGGTAACCCGCACGCTCGGCATATGCTGGCGCACCGCGCGCGCGATCGACGAGCCGATCAGCCCCAGCCCGACGATCGAGACCCGGCTGAACGGCAGCATCAGGCGCCCACGATCTCGCGGATCGCCGCAGCGACGCCCTGGATCTCGTCTTCGGTACCGATGGTGATACGCAGGCCGTGGGGCAGCCCCTGCCCCGGCAGCCAGCGGACGATATAGCCGCGCTCCATCAGCGCCTTGTACGCCTGCTCGGCAGTCACTGCGCCTTCGAACAGCACCAGCTGGAAATTGGCCTTGGAAGGGACAGCGCGCAGACCCTTATTGCCCATCGCGCCGATCTGGTCAGCGAACCAGCCGCGCCATTGGCGATTGTGGCTATAGCTGCGCTCCACGAACGCGTGATCGCCCAAGGCCGCCACCGCCGCCTTTTGCGCCGCGGTGCTGAAATTGAACGGCGCGCGGATGCGGTGCATCGCGTCGATCATCTCGGGCGCCCCATAGCCCCAGCCGACCCGCTCCGAGGCGAGCCCGAAGATCTTCGAGAAGGTGCGCGTGACCAGCACGTTCTTCGTGTCGCGGGCGAGATCGAGAGCGCCGTCGTCGTCCTCGGGATCGAGATATTCGGTATAGGCCTGGTCGATGACCAGCAGCACGTCCGCCGGCAGCGCCGCGTGCAGCCGGGCGATCTCGGCGCGCGACGTATAGGTGCCGGTCGGGTTGTTTGGATTGGCGATGAAGATCAGCTTCGTCCGCTCGGTGACGCAAGCCAGGATCGAGTCCACATCGCTGGCATAGTCGATATCGGGCGCCACCACCGGGGTCGCGCCGACGCGGCGCGCAGCGATATCGTAGACCGCGAAGCCGTAGCGTACGTAGATGATCTCGTCGCCGACCCCGGCATAGGCACCTGCGGCGAGATGGAGCACTTCGTCCGATCCGGTGCCGTAGATGATCCGCGCCGGATCGAGCCCGTAATGCGCGCCGATCGCCTCGCGCAGCTCGGCGGCGCTCGCATCCGGATAGCGTTCGAGCTGCGATGCGGCCGCGGCAAAGGCGGCGCGCGCCGCTTCGGGCGTGCCGAACGGGTTCTCGTTCGAGGAGAGCTTGACGGCCTTGGTGCCGGAATCGGTGGTCGAGCGCCCCGGCACATACGGGGCGATCTCCATGACCCAGCGATTGGGAACGGGTGCATCCATGGTCGCGCGGCTTGGCGGAATGGCCTGCGGATGGCAAGCTCCGGCTGGGCGGACACAGGAGGGGGCGATGCGGGGGAGCAGCATGGTGTGGCGGGCGCTGGCGACGGCGCGCGCCCGAAACGTCGCGGAGGCGGGCGAGGCCGCTCCGACACCGGGCGCACCCGGCGCGACCCGGCGCGCCTTGCTCAAGGGCATCGCGGCGGCTGGCGTGGCAACGGCGCTGCCGTGGCCTGCCCACGCCTTTGCCGGCGGCCGCGTCGCGATCATCGGCGGCGGCATTGCGGGGTTGAGCGCGCTGCA
>JASLBO010000587.1 GCA_030146605.1 Sphingomonas sp.
GGCCAGCAGCGTTATTATTTCCTCAACGGCACCACCGCGAGTGCCACCTCGGCCGACGGGCGCTATACGATCGACGCCGTCGCCGGCACGATCAAGACCGCGACGGGGATCAGCTTCGAAGCGGGTGCATCGGGCGTCTACAAGGTAATCGCGCGCGACAATGCCGGCAATGCCCCGTACAATCAGGCGGCGACCGACGTCACGATCACAGTAAACGACGTAAACGAGGCGAACAGCCTGCCGGCGACTCCCAACATGACGGTCGCCGAGAATGTCGCGATCGGCACGACCGTCGGCACCATCGCCGCAGCCGATCCCGACGGCGCCGCCACGGCGTTCGGCCAGCAGCGTTATTACTTCCTCAACGGCACCACCGCGAGCGCCACTTCGGCCGACGGCCGCTACACGATCGACGCCGTCACCGGGATCATCAGGACCGCCGCCGCGCTCAATTTCGAGGCGGCCAATCCAGGCACCGCTTATACCGTGATCGCGCGCGACAATGCCGGGGCGGCGGGCTATTTCCAGGCCCAGACGAACTTCACGATCGGCATCAGCGACGTCAACGAAGCGCCGACGGCGATGAGCTGGACGCCGGTCGCGATCAGCGTCGAGGAACGCGATCGCATCGCGTCGAACGCGCCCGACGTGACCCGCCCGACGGTCGTCCTGGCCAGCTTCGCAGTGGCCGATCCCGATACGGCGGGATCGGTGTTCGCCACCTTCACCTACAGCGTCAACGACAGCCGCTTCGAATTCGTCGGCAACAGTCTGCGGCTCAAAGCCGGTGTCTCGCTCGATTACGAGGCGGCGAACTCGATCGCGCTGACCGTGACGGCAACCGACGCCTCGGGTTCACCGCAATCAATCGCCTCCATCTCGAGACCCGTGACGGTCACGGTCACCAATCGCGACGACGTGCTGGAAGGCAGTGCGGGGAATGACAGCCTGATCGGCCAGCAGAATCGCGACCTGCTCTACGGCAATGCCGGCGCCGACACGCTCAACGGCGGGGCGGGCGACGACGTGCTCGATGGCGGGCTCGGCAATGATCGGCTGATCGGCGGCCTCGGCGTGGACACCCTCTATGGCCGCGTCGATGCCGACACGCTGATCGGCGGCGACGGCAACGACACCCTTTACGGCGAGGATGGCGACGACCTGCTCACCGGTGGCGCGGGCGCGGATGTGCTCAACGGCGGCGCGGGCATCGATGGCGCCGACTATAGCTGGCAGAATGACGGCGTCGCGGCGGCGGTGGGCGTGATCGTGGATCTCACCACGCCAGCCAACAATACGGGACTTGCCGCGGGAGACAGCTTCGCGTCGATCGAGAACCTGATCGGAACCGGCTTTGACGACACGCTGCGCGGCGACGGCGCCGCCAACACATTGCGCGGCGGGGCGGGCAACGACACGCTGGTCGGCAACGCCGGCAACGACACGCTCGAGGGCGGCGCGGGGGCCGACAATCTCTCCGGCGGCGACGGCAACGACATTCTAGACGGCGGCGACGGCAACGACATCATCTATGGCGGCATCGGCAACGACACGCTGCGCGGCGGCGCCGGCAACGACCAACTCTTCGCCGAGAATGGCGACGACTGGCTCGACGGCGGTGCTGGCGACGACGTGCTCAACGGCGGGCTCGAAAACGACACCTACATCATGACGCGCAGCTCGGGCGCCGACACGATCAACAATTACGATCCGTCGGGCACCGATGTCGACGTGATCGGGCTGCAGGACCCGACCACCCCGATCGTCGATCAGGATTTGTGGTTCGAACGCAGCGGCAACGACATGATCGTGTCGGTGATCGGCACCGGCTCGAGCGCTCGGATCGTTAACTGGTACACGATGCCCGGTGTCGACGGCGCCAATTTCAAGATCGACTTCATCATCGCCGGCGTCGCGCAGAGCAAGACGATCAACGTCGAGGCGCTGGTCGCGCTCATGGCGACCAAGACAAAACCCACGACCATCGCGCTGCGCGATACGCTGATGGCCGACACCACCTACAAGGCCAAATGGGCAACCTATTGGGGCACCAACGCCAAGCCGGTGATCGCTCCGGTCGCCAACCAGAGCATCAACGAAGACACACCGCTGGTGCTGACGATCACCGCGACCGACGACATCACGCCGGCCGCCGGCATCACCACCTCGGCGCAGATCCTGTCTGGCGGCACAGTGATCCCGGCCGGCAACCTCGTCTGGGGCTTGCCTGATTCGCAGGGCCGTCGCACGCTGACGATCACGCCGAAGGCCCATGTCGCCGGGCCGGCGACGATCCGGCTGACCGCCACCGATGCTGGGGGTGTGGTCAGCGACGTGCGAGACTTCACCGTCACGGTGAACGCCGTCGCGGACAAGCCGGTGATCGCGGCGTTCTCCGGGCTCGCCGGTACCTCCGGCGACACGGCGCTTCCGCTCAACATCAATGTCGGTTTCCCCGACAGCGACGGCTCGGAGACGCACGAGTTGTGGATCACCGGCGTGCCTGCCGGCGTCTCGCTGACCGCCGGCACCTATGACAGCGCGACGGCGACGTGGAAGCTCGACCGTGCGCAGGCCGAGGAGGTCGCGGTGATCACGCCGGCGGGGTGGAGCCGGGATTTGGTTCTGACGCTCGCCGCGCGGGCAAGCGAGAATGGCCAGACCGCGATCGCGACCGCCACCACCACGATGGTGATCAACGCAGCGCCGACCAGCCTGCTGCTTGGCGGCAACGGCCTCGCAGCACCTGCGGTGGCGGAGTTCACCCCGACCAACAATCCTTCCGGCGCGGTAGTGGGCGTGGTCACGCCGGTCGATCCGGACTCGCTCGAGCGCAACCGGGTCACCACCGATTTCGCGGCAATGCCGCGGCGCGGCACCGGCGAGGAGCGGATCATCAGCGCCACCGGACCGGGCGGCACTGCGGTCAACGTCCTCGAGACGGGCCAGTTCAGCGGCACCGGCGATCCGACCGGGGGCGGCGTGTTCGACGTGAGCGCGGGTGCGATCGACGCGACCAGGATGTACAAATACACGATCTTCGTGAAGGCCGAGAACAACTCGCCGCACACGCTCTATTTCGGCACGCGCGGCAATGTCGAGAACGCCACCACCGGCACGGCGGATACCAATCCCTATTTCTGGTACCAGCAGGCGGGCACATTGGTGCAGGACCGCTGGTATCGCGTCGAGGGCT
>JASLBO010000241.1 GCA_030146605.1 Sphingomonas sp.
CCGAGCGCGTGCTCGAGGCTGTCGAATGGCTGATCGCGGCCGAACTCGCGGAATGGAATTTCAGAAGGGCCCTGGCGCGATGACCCAGCTCACCGTTTATACACCCGACGGCGAGCCTGTGCTGGACACCGATGATCCGGCGCGCATCGAGGATGTGCTCGCCGCGACCGGCGTGCGTTTCGAGCAATGGCCGTCGCGGGCGCTTCCGCCCGGGGCCGATCAGGCGGAGGTGCTGACTGCCTTCGCCTCCGAGGTCGAGCGACTCAAGGCGGAGAATGGCTATCGCACGGTCGATGTCATCCGGATGACGCCCGATCATCCCGAACGGGGGGCCTTGCGGGAGAAGTTTCTTTCCGAGCATCGTCATTCGGAGGACGAAGTACGCTTCTTCGTCGAGGGGGAGGGGTTGTTCACCTTGCGCGACGAGGACCGGGTCTATGCGGTGCTGTGCCGCGAGGGCGACCTGATTTCGGTGCCTGCGGGGATGCGGCACTGGTTCGACATGGGCCCGAGCCCGCGCTTCACTGCGATCCGGCTGTTCGTCGAGCCGGCGGGCTGGGTGGCGGATTTCACCGGCGATACGATCGCCGATCGCTTCCCGCGGCACGAGCCGGCGTGATGCCGGCGATTGGCGCGGTCCTGCTCGACATCGAAGGGACGACCAGCAGCATATCCTTCGTCGCCGACGAACTCTTTCCCTATGCGCGAACCCATCTGCGCGATTTCGCTGCGGCGCACGCGGAGGCTGTGGCGCCGATACTCGCCGACGTGCCGGGCGACGATCCGTTGGCGACATTGCTCGACTGGATCGATGAGGATCGCAAGGCGACACCGCTCAAGACCCTGCAGGGGATGATTTGGGCAAACGGCTATGCCGACGGCACGCTCAAGGGGCATGTCTATCCCGACACGCCCCGGGCGCTGCGCCGCTGGCAGGCGGCGGGGATTCCCGTCCATATCTATTCGTCGGGGTCGATCGCGGCGCAGAAGCTGCTGTTTCGCCACTCCATCGCCGGAGATCTCACTCCGCTGATCGCCGGTTACTTCGATACGACGAGCGGACCGAAGCGCGACGCGGGTTCCTATGCGGCGATCGCGGCCGCGCTCGGGCTGGCACCCCCCGAAATCCTGTTCGTGTCGGACGTGCAGGCCGAGATCGACGCGGCCAGAGCGGCCGGACTGCAGGCGCTGCTGATCGCACGCGCTGGAGACGGCGAAGTGCGGAGCCTTGCGGAGGTGCTGCCATGATCCTGGAGGGCCAGCATCGGCGATCGATCGGCCGCACCGCCGATGGCAAGGGCGTGTCCATCCTCGATCAGCGGCTGCTGCCGTGGGAAGTGCGCTGGGTCGAGCTGCGGAGCGCCGATGCGGCCGCAGTGGCGATCCGCGAGATGTGGACACGCGGCGCACCGATGATCGGCGCGACCGCCGCTTACGGACTGGCCATGGCGCTGGCGACCGATCCGGGGGACGCGAGCCTCAACCGTGCCTGTGAGGCGCTGCTCGCGACGCGGCCGACCGCGGTCAATCTTCGCTGGGCGCTGGACGAGGTTCGTGCAGCCGTGGTGGCGCAGCCGGTGGAGCACCGCGCCGTAGCCGCCTTCGCCCGCGCCGACGCGATTTGCGACGAGGACGCGGCATTGTGCCATGCGATCGGCGAGCATGGGCTGGCCCTGCTCCGCCGCCTGCATGCGGCCAACCCGGACCGCCCGCTGAACATCCTCACCCATTGCAATGCCGGCTGGCTGGCGACGGTCGACTATGGCACCGCGACCGCGCCGATCTATCTCGCGCACGATGCGGGCGTTCCGGTGCACGTCTGGGTCGACGAGACGCGCCCGCGCAACCAGGGCGCGCTGCTCACCGCGTTCGAACTCGCCAATCACGGCGTGCCGCACACGGTGATCGCCGACAATGCCGGCGGGCTGCTGATGATGCAGGGCAAGGTCGATGCGGTGATCGTCGGCACCGACCGGGTCACCGCCAATGGCGATGTCTGCAACAAGATCGGCACGTATCTGAAGGCGCTCGCGGCGGCCGACAACCATGTGCCCTTCTATGTCGCATTGCCTTACACGACCTTCGATCCGGCGACGCCGACCGGCGCCGACGTGCCGATCGAGGAGCGTGCGCCCGAGGAACTGACGCGGCTGACCGGACCGACGGCCGACGGGATCGTAACCGTGAAGGTTACCGACTCGCCTGCCTTGAACCCGGCTTTCGACGTCACGCCTGCGCGGCTGGTGACCGGCTACATCACCGAGCGCGGGGTGCTGGCCAGCGTCGGCTAGACCGGCTTATCGATCGAGTGTGTCGCGGGCTGCCGCGATCCGCTCGATCGCGGCGTCGAGCGTGGCGTCATCCTTGACGAAGCAGAAGCGCACGACGTGAGTCACCGGTGTTTCGGCGTAGAAGGCCGAGACCGGGATCGCGACCACGCCGGCCTGGATCAGCCGTTCGCAGAAGCTCCTGTCGTCGAGCGCGATCCCCGAGGCGGCGAGATCCACCGACAGGAAATAGGTCGCCGCGCTCGGCAGCACGGCCAGTCCGGCCGAGGCGAGGCCGGTCGCAAGCCGGTCGCGGCCGGCCTGAAAACGCTGACGCGCTTCCTGCACCCAGCCATCCTGCGTCGCGAGCCCCTCGGCCACCGCCCATTGCAGGTTCGGCGGGGTGGTGAAGGTGAGGAACTGGTGTGCACGGGCGAGCACGCGGGCGAGCGGCGGCGCGGCGCACATCCAGCCGACCTTGAACCCGGTCAGCGCGAAGATCTTGCCCGCGCTACCGATCTTGACGGTGCGCTCACGCATGCCGGGGAAGCCGATCAGCGGCAAATGGCGTGCGCCGCCGAACGTGACATGCTCCCACACTTCGTCGCACACTGCGATCAGATCGTGCGCAACGCAGAAATCAGCCAGCATCGCCAGTTCGTCGACGCTGGACATCGAGGCAGCGGGGTTCAGCGGGTTGTTGAGCAGCAGCAGCCGGGTGCGCGGGGTGACCGCCGCTTCGAGCGCCGCAGGGTCGATGCGCCAGTGCGGCGGCTCGAGCCGGACGAAGCGCGGGATCCCGCCGGCCTGGCGGACCAGAGGCACATAGGCGTCGTATAGCGGCTGGAACAGCAGCACTTCGTCGCCGGGCTCGATCAGTGCGAACAATGCGGCGGCGAGTGCCTCGGTGGCGCCCGAGGTGACGATCACTTCCTCGGAGACGAGGTCCAGCCCCTGATGGCGGACATAGTGACCGGCAACCGCGCGGCGCAGTTCGGGCAGCCCCGCCATCGGCGGATATTGGTTCGATTTCTCCAGCAGGGCCCGCGCCCCGGCTTCGAGCACGGCGCGGGGGCCCGGCCCGTCGGCGAATCCCTGGCCGAGGTTGATCGCGCCGGTCTCGCGCGCACGTGCCGACATCGCCTCGAAGATCGTCGTGCCCATCTGCGCATAGAGCCGATTCATGCGCGGCTTGTGACGGGTTGCAACCAACCACGCAACCGCC
The DNA here is from genome assembly GCA_030146605.1 of Sphingomonas sp. Lineage (GTDB taxonomy): Bacteria > Pseudomonadota > Alphaproteobacteria > Sphingomonadales > Sphingomonadaceae > Sphingomonas. Next base: position 3,493 of record JASLBO010000241.1, read on the forward strand.
GCATTACCGGCTCGTTGAAGCGTGGCGCATCAGTAAGGAAGATCATGAGCAAGAAGCCCCCTGTACCCGCCCAGAACCAGTCGCCCTATCCGATCGCGGAGCCGCCGCACGACCACAGCCAGGACAATGAGACGGTGAAGATCGTGCGCGAGATGGCCGCCGCGAAGCAGCGTCGCGCCGCCGGGCCGAGCTCGCG
>JASLBO010000244.1 GCA_030146605.1 Sphingomonas sp.
CGCGACGACAAGACCCACAAATTGTTCCTCGATCCCTTCGTCTGGCGCGAGCGCAACGACAGGCAGCGCTGGGGCAGCGTCACTGCCCGCGAAGTCCGCCGCTATTACGGCGCGCGGCTGTGGGGCAGCTATGACGATCTGACGCTCGACTGGACGGTCGCCCGCCAGTCCGGCGATTTCGCCGGCCGCGCGATCGACGCGTGGAGCGTCGCCGTCGCCCAGACCTATGTCCTCGCCAAAAAGGGCTGGATGCCCAAGGTCGGGGTGCATTTCGATTACGGCAGTGGCGGGGGCAGCTTCGGCACCGGAACGATCCAGGCGGCCCGGCCGGTCACCGCCGGCAGCGTGGCCTATAGCTATCAGGGCGCGCTGATGACCACCAATCTGTTCCAGGCCTCGCCCAACCTCACCGTCTCGCCCGTCAAAACGCTGGACGTGACCGTCGAATATCAGCGTAGCTGGCGCCCCGTGGAGACCGACGCGGTCTATCGCGGCGCCGGTACCGCTTATGCCGGCACCCAGCGGATCGCCGGCAATCATATCGGCGACGCAGTGCATTTGCAGGCGAGCTGGAAGATCATGCCGCGGCTGTCGCTGACCGGACGCTTGGAATATTTCGCGGCCGGCGAAATCCTCCAGAGCGCCGGCTTCGCCGACTCGCATTATTTCGGCAGCTGGCTCAACTTCCGCTTCTGATCGGAAAATATCCTCCCTCGCGCAGCGGGGGAGGGGATCGGCGGAATGGATGGAGGGGCATCTCCGCGCGCAATGTGCTTGCGGCCAGCGCCCCTGCAATCGGCCAGCCGTGCGTCGCCCGCGATAAAATCTCTTGATACCATATATCATCGCAGCTACCGCAGCGCAGCACGTCCTATAGTCCGGGATCTTCCATGCTGCGTACCTTCCTGCTCGCCACCGCCACCCTGATCGCGCTTCCGGCGCACGCCGACGACAGGCCGTCGCCGGTATCGGCCACCGATGCTCCCGCGCCCAACGGGCAGGATCACGACCAACCCGCCCAGGAAGTCGTCATCACCGGCACGCGCGCCCGCGCCACCGCCGATGTGCTCGGCGGCACTGCGATCCTCGCGGGGGAGGAATTGACCCGCGAGATGCGCTCGACGATCGGCGAGACGCTCGCCTCGCAGCCCGGCGTCTCGGCGACGTCGTTCGGCCCCAATGCCTCGCGCCCGGTGCTGCGCGGCTTCACCGGCGATCGCGCGCGGCTGCTGATCGACGGGATCGGCAGCATCGACGTGTCGAATACCTCCGCCGATCACGCTGCGATCATCAACCCGCTCACCGCCGATCGAATCGAAGTGCTTCGCGGCCCCTCGGCATTGCTGTTCAGCCCCTCGTCGATCGGCGGCGTGGTCAATGTGATCGACAGCCGGATCCCGCGCCGCATGGCCGAGAGCCCGCTCCACGCCGACGGCATCGCGACTTATGGCAGCGCTTCCGACGAACGCTCCGTTTCGGGAGCGGTCGACGTGCCGGTCGCGGGCAAGCTCGTCGTCCATGCCGACGGCAGCTATTCGAAGACCGGCGACCTGCGCAGCGGCGGCTATGTCCTGACCCCGGCGCTGCGCGCGCAGGCCGCGGCCAGCGCCGATCCCGCCATCCGGGAACTTGCCGATCTCGAAGGCGAGGTCCCCAACACCGCCGCGCGGACCTGGGACATTGCCGGCGGTGCGGCGATCGTCGACGACCGCGGCAGCCTCGGCTTTTCGGTGTCGCGCTACGACAGTCTCTACGGCGTACCGATCCGCTATTCGCTCGATCCGTCGGTCGAGGCCGAAGCTGTCCGGCTCCACGCCAAGCAGACTCGCCTCGACGTGCGCGGCGACATCACCACCGAGTCCGCCGGGATCCACCAGATCCGCGTCCGCCTCGCCGCGGCCGATTACCGGCACAGCGAGATCGAGGACACCGGCGAGGTCGGCACCACCTTCTACACCCAGGGGCTCGAGGGCAGGCTGGAACTGGTCCAGGAGACGCATGGCGAGTGGGAAGGCGTGACCGGCGGCCAATTCTCGACGCGCAACACGCGCATCGTCGGCGAGGAGAAGTTCCTGCCGCGCACCGAGAGCAACCAATATGGCGTGTTCACGCTCCAGTCGCTCGATTTCGGCGCCCTCAAGGCCGAGGCGGCATTGCGCTACGAGCATAACAGCCTGCGCGCGCAGGCCGATCAGGACATCGGCAACCCGCTGCTCGATCGCAGCTTCGACAGCCTTTCGGCATCGCTCGGCGCCAGCTACGCGCTCGCCGAGCATCTCCGCCTCGGCGTCAACGTATCGCGCAGCGAACGCGCCCCGACCCAGGAGGAATTGTTCGCCAACGGTCCGCATGCCGGCACCCAGGCGTTCGAGATCGGCAACCCCGATTTCACCACCGAAAAAGCCTGGGGCATCGAAGGCACGCTCAAGGGCAGCGGCGACGGCTGGAGCCTGTCGGCAGCCGCCTATTACAACCGGTTCACCGACTATATCTACGACGCCCCCACCGGCGAAATCGAGGACGATCTGCCGGTGTTCCAGTATAACCAGGCCGATGCGCGCTATTATGGCTTCGAGATCCAGGGCTCGGCGCGGCTCGCCCAGCTCGGCAGCGTCGCGATCCATGCCGATGCATTGTCCGACTTCGTCCATGCCGAACTGGTCGATCAGGGGCCCGTCCCGCGCATCCCGCCATTGCGCCTGATGGGCGGGCTCGAGGCGCAGTCGGACGCGCTCACCGGCCGGGTCGAAGTCGAGCACAGCTTCAAGCAGGATCGCATCACCGACTTCGAGACGCCGACCAGCGGCTTCACCCTCGTCAACGCCTCGATCTCGTGGAAGCCGTTGGGCGCGGGCTCGAACACCAGCCTGACCCTGTCGGCGAACAACATCTTCGACGTCGAGGCGCGGCGCCATACCAGCGTGCTCAAGGACTATGCGCCGCTCGCCGGTCGCGATCTGCGTGCGACGCTGCGGGTGCAACTCTGATCCTGATGCGGCATTAGGGGCGGATGGAGACTCCGCCCCCCGAGCCCGTCGCGCTCAAAACCGAAGCCGCATCGTCGCGGCGCATCCCTTGGCCGATCGTCGCACTGGCGGCGGTGGCGCTGCTGCTGCTCGGGCTGATCTGGTTCGGGCACGCGATCCTCGACGACGACGTCGCCGAGCTCGATCGCGCGATCATGCTGGGGATGCGCGTGCCCGGCCATCCCGAACAGCCGCTGGGCCCGCACTGGCTGCCCTCGGCGGTCCGCGACATCACTGCGCTCGGCAGCACGACGGTGCTGACGATGGTGGTGACGATCTCCGCCTGCTTCCTCGCCCTGCAGCGGCGCTTCCGCTCGGCGCTGCTCGTCGTCGCCGCGACGACGCTCGGCGCATCGGCGGTCACTTTGGTCAAGGCGCTGATCGCCCGCTCGCGCCCCGATCTGGTCGATCGGCTGATGGAGGAATCGTCGCACAGCTTCCCGAGCGGCCATGCCGCCAACAGCGCGATCGTCTATCTCACGCTGGCGACTTTGCTTTTCCCGCTGGTGCGCGGCTGGCGGATGCGCGGTTTCGTGCTCGCCACGGCGATGCTGCTGGTCGGAATGATCGGGGTGAGCCGGGTCTATCTCGGCGTCCACTGGCCCAGCGACGTCCTCGCCGGCTGGGCGTTCGGCAGCTGCTGGGCCTTGCTGTGGTGGGGCGTGGAGCTCAAACTGTTCGCCAGGCGTGCGCAATAGCTCAGAGCGGACGTCTGGCGCCGTGCCGAACCGCTTCAATGACGACATCCTCGTTCACGACACGGTATCGGATTACATAGGGCGGCACCGACGGGAGCTCGCGACGGCCGCGCGAGCCGGGGCGTCCACGGTGTGGAAAATCCGCCAGGCTATTGCCAGCATCGCGAAGCGCTGCGTGGATGCGCGCTGCGGCTGCCGGATCGAACTGCCGAAGATGCACACGAATGCTCTCAAGATCGAGCACAGCAGAAAACGCCCAGCTTACGCGGGCCATTCAGGTGGGATCGGCGTCTCTTCCGGAGTGCCCCATTTAGCGACCCACTCCATCACTTTCTCATGCGGAATCAATCGCCCTGCCGCGATGTCGGCATCGGCCTGCGCATCGCGCAACGCGTCCCATTCGTCCTCGGTCATGCCGGGGGGTGGAAGCAGCGGATGGCGAGGTTCGACGTTCACCCTTTTCGCATAGCACGAATGCGACTGGAGGTCAGCCCTCGCGCTCGGCCAGCTTGCGCTCCCACGCCAGCGCATCCTTGACGATCCCCTCGAGATCGTCGTGCCTGGGCCGCCATGGCAGGGTGCTCAGGATCTTGCTGTTGTCGGCGACCAGCGCGTCCGGATCGCCCGCGCGGCGCCCTTCCAGCCGGCGCTCGATCGTGCGGTTGGTCACCCGATCGACCGCATCGAGCACCTGCAGCACCGAGAAGCCCCGGCCATAGCCGCAATTCATCGTGTGGCTTTCCTCCGGCCGCGCGATCAGCAGGTCGAGCGCATCGACATGCGCCGCGGCAAGATCGGTGACATGGATGTAATCGCGCACGCCGGTACCGTCCTCGGTGGCGAAGTCGGTGCCGAACACCGAGACCGCGGCGCGCTTCCCCGTCGCGGCCTCTGCCGCGATCTTGATCAGGTGCGTCGCGCCCGCGGTCGACTGGCCGCTACGCCCTTGCGGATCGGCCCCGGCGACGTTGAAATAGCGCAATGCGCAATAATTGATCGGATGCGCCGCGGCGACGTCGCGCAGCATGAACTCGGTCATCAGCTTGGACATGCCGTACGGGTTGATCGGCGATTTGGGGCTGTCCTCGGAGATCGGGACCTGCGCGGGAATGCCATAGGTCGCCGCGGTCGACGAGAAGATGAAGTGCTTCACCCCGGAGGCCACCGCGCTCTCGATCAGCGAGCGGCTCGCGACGGTGTTGTTGCGATAATATTTGAGCGGATCGCTCACCGATTCGGGGACGACGACCGATCCGGCGAAGTGCATCACCGCGGTCACGCCATTGTCGCGCATCGTCGTGCGGATGGTCGCCTCGTCCTCGATATTCGCGACGACCAGTTTCGCGCGCCTGTCGACCGCCCAGTCGAACCCGGTGACGAGGTTGTCGACCACGACGACCTTCCACCCGGCATCGAGCAACGCGAGAACGGCATGGCTGCCGATATAGCCTGCTCCGCCCGTCACCAGCACACATCCGTCGCGCATTCGGATCTCCCTTTGGTGGCTTCGCCTATAGCGGCGATTGCGCTCCGCCAACCCCAACCTATCTTAACCGCGACAAGGAGATCGAAATGACAGTCGAAACTGCGACACTCGCCGGCGGATGCTTCTGGTGCACCGAGGCGGTGTTCAATGATGTCGTGGGCGTGAGCAAGGTCGAGAGCGGCTATATCGGCGGCGATGTGGCCAACCCGACCTACAAGCAGGTCTGCGGCGGCGACACCGGCCATGCCGAGGCGATCCGGGTGACCTTCGACACCGATCAGATCCGCTATGGCGATCTGCTCGACATCTTCCTCGCGACGCACGACCCGACCCAGCTCAACCGTCAGGGCAATGATGTCGGCACGCAATATCGCTCGGCGATCTTCCCGCATTCGCCCGAGCAGGAAGCCGAGGCGAGGGCCGCGATCGCGCGGGCGTCGGCCGACTGGCCCGCGCCGATCGTCACCACGATCGAGCCGCTGTCCGAATGGTATCCGGCGGAGGATTACCACCAGGAATATTGGCAGGGCGAAGGCCAGAGCAGCCCCTATTGCATGGCAGTGATCCCGCCCAAGCTGCGCAAACTGCGCAAGAGCTTCGCCAACCGGCTCAAGGAAGGCGCAGCGGCGTAGCGCATTAATCCTCCCCCG
>JASLBO010000301.1 GCA_030146605.1 Sphingomonas sp.
GGCGCAACTAGTCGTTCACGCACCGCTATGGGTGCGTGGGATGCCTCGGCGGCCATAAGCCAACCTCCCTGCAATGGTGAAAGCAGGAGGCACGCTGCCGGCCTGCGCTATCTCCCTTTCCGACTGCGCCGAGTTACGTGCGCTTCAGATCGTTCGACAACACAGTTAATATCCGATTATCGGACAGCTGCAAACGGTTTTATCGGGTAATCAGAATTTTTGCAGACCGGAGGTGACGCGGCCGATGATCGTGAAATCGAAATCGCCGATTTCGAAGGGCATATAATCGGGATTGTCAGACGCAGGTTCGAACCGGGCAGGGTCGGAACGATAGCGCTTTATGGTCGCCTCGCCGTCAGCGTTGCGAAGGAGATAAAGCTTCCCGTTGAACAGCCGGCGATCCTCGGGATCGACGATCGCATGCGATCCCTCGGGTAGCAGCAGATTCATGCTGTCGCCGACCACGGTGACGGCAAACGCCCCGCGCTCATCAAGCCCTCCAGGGACCTGAATTTTCTCCCGCGCTTCCTCGATCGCCTCGAGCCAGCGCCCGGCGCCCGACATGCCGATCAGCGGGATTTCTCGCACGCCGGGTCGCGGGGGCAGCAACGAAAGCAGCACGTTCGCCTCGTGCAGCTTCAGCACGCGGCTCCCGTTGTAAAGGTTGGATACGGCCGACTGCGGGATCGCCAGCTTCTCGGCGATTACGCGTTGGGGCACGCCGGCTTCGCGGAGGCTGCGCAGGATCTGCTCTGCGGTAGGTATCGGATCGCTCATTTCGTCCCCGTATCTTATCGTCGCTCTTGGCGCACGTCCGATTATCGGATAAACGGGGTTAACAACTGTTCCGATCTGGGAGCCCCCATGCACGTCGTTCAAGAGCTGCTTTCCCCAAGGGGGCGGCAGACCCTCCTTGCGAGGGAGATGCGATGCCCGTCGAAAACGGTGCATTCGTGGTCGAGCAAGCGCCATATCCCGGACTGGCGCCGACCCGCCGTGCTTGCCGCTTTCCAGCGTCTTCAGATCCCCGTGTCAGCGCAGGCGCTGCAATATCTGGCTCTGGGCGAGTGAGCGGCGCGCGGGGGGCGGGCCGGCCACGCGATGATGCCGAGTTTCGGCGGCGTGTCGAGGAGCTCAAGGATCGCACGCCGATTTCGGGCGTGATCGCCAAGGCGGTCAAGCTGAAGCGCGCCGGTCGCGAATATCAGGGGCTCTGCCCCTTCCATCAAGAGAAGACGCCGAGCTTCTACGCCAACGACGCCAAGGGCTTCGGCCATTGCTTCGGCTGCGGCTGGCACGGTGACGTGATCAAGTTCGTCATGGACCGCGAGGGGTGCGACTTCCGCGAAGCCTATCGGAAGCTGGCGCATGATGATCTGCCGACCTGGACTCCATCGGAGCGCGCAAAGGCGAAAGCCGAGGACCGGCTCGAGGATCTGGCGAAGGAGCAAGCCGCCCGGAAGTTCTTTGCGGAATCGGTGCCGATCGCCGGCACACCCGGCGAGACATATCTCCGCGCGCGCGGCATCACGTTGGGCCTGCCCGCCTCGTCCTACGTCCGCTTCGGCATGGTGCCGTCGTGGCAAAATAAGGAAACCGGGGAGTGGGGGCGAAAGCGCCCCGCGGTCGTGTGCGGGGCGCAGGACGGCACCGGCGCCGTCGTGGGCATCCAGCGCATATTCTTCAAGAACGATGACGCCCGGCTCGGCACGAAGGACTGCAAGCTGAGCCTTGGGACAATTCGGGGATCCGCGCTGCGGCTGGCGCCGCCCGAGCCCGCAATCATCCTTGCCGAGGGGCCGGAGGACGGCTTGTCGATCATGCAGGAGGGGCCGGGCCTGCCCGTCTGGGTACCGTTCGGGACGAGCATGATGCCCTCAGTTCAATACCCAGAGGCGGTGCGCCGCTGCATCATCGCCGGCCAGAACAACACGGCTGGTCGGATCGCCGTACAGAAGGCGGCTATCGCCTTGGCCGAGCGCGGACTCGACGTGGCGTTCGCCTGGCCAGCCTCGCAGTTCGACGACTGGAACGACCAGTTGCAGGCGGTGGCAAATGACTGACGCCTTCGCAGAGCAATTCGGCGAGGCGACGCCCGCGGCGCTCCAGCCTCTCGATCTTCGTGGCACGATCGCGGAAGCGGTCGAGTATCCCGTTGACGCGCTGAGCCCCGTCCTCCGCGACGCGATCAAGGCGATCGAGGCTATCGCGCAGGTCCCGACGTCGCTGGCCGCGCAGTCGGTGCTATCCGCCGCCGCCTTGGCCGCGCAGGGATTTGTGAACGTCTCCACGATCACCGGCAAGGTCATCCCGGTTTCGTTGTTCCTCTTGAGCGTCGCCGCGTCTGGCGACCGCAAGTCGACGTCTGACAGCCTCGCCATCTTGCCTGTCAAGGAGCGGGAGGAGCACCTCGCGGTGCACTTCGAAACCCAGCGCCTTAACTATGCAATCGACGATGCGGCGTACAAAGCCGCGACCACCAAGGCGAAGAGCAGCGCGAAGGACCGTGATCAAATCCGGCAGGCGTTGCAGGACGTCGGGACGCCACCGATCCCACCTGTTCAGCCGTTGCTGACAGTCGACGAGCCCACCGCGCCCGGTATCCAGCGGCTATTTGCCGAAGCCATGCCGGCGCTCGGCCTGTTCTCGGACGAGGGCGCAACCTTCCTTGGGG
>JASLBO010000317.1 GCA_030146605.1 Sphingomonas sp.
GGCATGGCGCAGGACGCCTGCGGCTTCGGCGGCATGCCGACGAGCGAGGGCCAGGAAATCTCGACCATGACGCCCGCGGTCAAGAAGGCGCGCGAGGGAGTGATGGAGTTCCTGCTCATCAACCATCCGCTCGATTGCCCGATCTGCGATCAGGGCGGCGAGTGCGATCTGCAGGACCAGTCGGTCGCGTACGGCAAGGGGCATAGCCGCTACACCGAAAACAAGCGCGCGGTGACCGAGAAATATATGGGTCCGATCATCAAGACGGTGATGACCCGCTGCATCCAGTGCACCCGCTGCGTCCGCTTCGGCGAGGAAGTCGCCGGAGTCGAGGATATCGGCGCGATCTATCGCGGCGAGAACATGCAGATCACCACCTATCTGGAGAAAGCGTTCCGGAGCGAGCTTTCGGGCAACACGGTCGATCTTTGCCCGGTCGGCGCGCTGACGCACAAGCCGGTGGCGTTCGAATACCGCCCCTGGGAGCTGCGCAAGACTCTCTCTATCGACGTGACCGACGCCGTCGGCACCAACATCCGTGTCGACAGCCGCGGCCGTCAGGTGATGCGCGTGCTTCCGCGGATCAACGAGGACGTCAACGAGGAATGGGCGCACGACAAGACGCGTTACCACGTCGACGGGCTCGTTCGGCGGCGGCTCGATCGTCCGTTCGTGCGGCGCGACGGCAAATTGGTCGAGGCGAGCTGGGACGAGGCGTTTGAAGCGATTGTCGCGGTGAATGCCGGGTCGAGCGTCGCGGCGATCGCCGGCGACCTGCTCGATTGCGAGACGATGTATGCGGCCAAGGCGCTGCTCAAGGGGCTGGGCTCCGAGCTGCTCGAGAGCCGCCAGACCGGCATGGCCTATGACGTGTCGAGCCTCGGCGCGGTGGCGTTCAACCCGACCATCGCCGGCGTGGAAGACGCCGATGCGATTCTGCTGATCGGCAGCAATCTGCGCTGGGAAGCGCCGCTGATCAACACGCGGGTACGCAAGGCGATCAAGAAGGGCGCCAAGGTCTTCGCGATCGGGCCCGAGACCGATCTGACCTACAAGCTCGAATGGCTGGGCAACGATCTGTCGCTGCTCGGCAAGCTGCCCGATCAGGTGGTCCAGGCGTTCGATGGCGCGAAGAAGCCGCTCGTCATCGTCGGGCCCGGCGCGCTCAAGGACGGGTTCGGCGGTGCGCTGGCATTGGTCGAGCCGATGAAGCTGGTGCGTGACGGCTGGAACGGCTTCGGCGTGATCCACACCGCCGCGGCGCGGATGGGGGCGCTGATGCTCGGCTTCGCGCAGAAGGGCGGCATTGCGGACGTGGTTGCCGCGGCGCCGAAGCTGACCTTCTTTCTCGGCGCCGACGAAGTCGACTTCGCGAAGTTCACTGGCAGCTTCAAGGTGTTCATCGGCCATCACGGCGACAAGGGCGCGCATCATGCCGATGTGATCCTGCCCTCGGCGACCTATGCCGAAAAGCCGGGTACCTATGTGAACCTCGAGGGCCGCGTCCAGCACGCCGAGCGCGCGGTGTTCGCGCCGGGCGACGCGCGCGAGGACTGGTCGATCCTGCGCGCGCTTTCGGACCGGCTCGGGCGCACGCTGCCGTTCGACAGCTTCGAGGAATTGCGTGCGGCGATGGCGGCGGAAGTGCCGGCGCTGGGGCAGGAGGGTCTGGTGACCTTTCCCTGGGCTGCGCCCGCGCTTTCCGCGACGGCTTCGGGTTCGGTGACCTATCCGATCGCTGACTTCTACCTGACCAACGCGATCTGCCGCGCGTCGCCGACGATGCAGCGCTGCTCGGCCGAGCTGCTCCACGGCGAGGAATTTGCGGAGGCTGCGGAATGACCGCGTTCTTCCAGAACACCATCGGCCTGCCGTTTGGCTGGGCGTGGTTCGTCGCGACGATCGTCGGGATCCTCGTGATCGCGCTGCCGCTGATGCTGGCGGTGGCGATGATCATCTATGCCGACCGCAAGATCTGGGCGGCGATGGCGCTGCGCCGCGGGCCCAACGTGGTCGGTCCGTTCGGGCTGCTGCAGAGCTTCGCCGACGGGCTGAAGGTGTTCCTTCAGGAAACGATCATTCCGTCGAGCGCGAACAAGACGCTGTTCCTGATCGCGCCGATCATCACCTTCACGGTAGCGCTGATCGTGTGGGCGGTGGTGCCGTTCCAGTTCGGCGTGGTGCTCTCCAACATCAATGTCGGTCTGCTCTACATCCTCGCGGCGTCGTCGCTGGGTGTCTACGGGATCATCCTGGCGGGCTGGTCGTCCAACTCGAAATACCCGTTCTACTCGGCGATCCGCGCCGCGGCGCAGATGGTGAGCTACGAAGTCTCGATCGGCTTCGTTCTGGTCTCGCTGGTGCTGTGGGCGGGGACGTTCAACCTCGGCGGCATCGTCGACCAGCAGCGGGGCCATGTGTTCGGCTTCCTCAACGGCTTCGGGTTCAACCCCCTGCTGTTCCCGATGGCGGTGGTGTTCTTCATCTCGTCGCTCGCCGAGACCCAGCGCGCGCCGTTCGACCTGACCGAAGCCGAGTCCGAGCTCGTCGCCGGATACCAGACCGAATATTCGTCGATGAGCTTCGCGCTCTACTGGCTCGGCGAATATGCCAACGTGCTGCTGATGTGCACGCTGAACGCCACGCTGTTCTGGGGCGGCTATCTGCCCCCGGTCGACTGGGCGCCGCTTTACTGGGTCCCCGGCATCCTCTGGCTGTTCGCCAAGATCCTGTTCTTCTTCTTCGTGTTCAGCTGGGTGAAGGCGACCGTCCCGCGCTATCGCTACGACCAGCTGATGCGGCTGGGCTGGAAGATATTCCTGCCGCTGTCGCTGATCTTCGTGTTCCTCGTTTCCGGGTATCTGATGGTGGCCCGGGTTGGATTGCCCGTATGAGCGTTGCCCAGATCATCCGTTCCTACACTTTGTGGGAGTTCCTCAAGGCGCACTGGCTGACCTTGCGGTATTTCTTCAAGGCCAAGGCGACGATCAACTATCCGTACGAGAAGAACCCGATCTCGCCGCGCTTCCGCGGCGAGCATGCGCTGCGCCGCTATGCCAATGGCGAAGAGCGCTGCATCGCATGCAAATTGTGCGAGGCGGTGTGCCCGGCGCTGGCGATCACGATCGAGGCCGAGCCGCGCGACGACGGCAGCCGCCGCACGACGCGCTACGATATCGACATGACCAAGTGCATCTATTGCGGGCTATGCCAGGAGGCATGCCCGGTGGATGCGATCGTCGAGGGGCCGAACTTCGAATTCTCGACCGAGACGCGGGAGGAGCTGATCTACAACAAGGACAAGCTGCTCGCGAACGGCGACCGCTGGGAGCGCGTGCTCGCCGCGAACCTTGCCGCCGATGCACCGTACCGTTAAGCGCGCGCCAACAGTGGGACGCACGATGATTCACTCTTTCTCCGTCATCCCGGCGAACGCCGGGATCTCAGGCCGCAAGCGCGCAGCCCCATCGCATGAGACCCCGGCTTTCGCCGGGGTGACGAGGGCGTTTTGATCCAGCTCATCGCCTTTTATCTGTTCGCAGTCGTCGTGATCGCCTCCGGGGCGCTGACGATCCTGTCGCGCAACCCGGTGCATTCCGTGCTCTGGCTGATCCTGGCCTTCTTCAACGCGGCAGGGCTCATGGTGCTCGCCGGTGCAGAGTTCATCGCGATGCTGCTGGTCATCGTTTATGTCGGCGCGGTCGCTGTGCTGTTCCTGTTCGTGGTGATGATGCTCGACATCGACTTCGCCGAAATGCGCGCGGGGGTGATGCGCTATGCCGCGATCGGGCTGGCGCTCGCTATCGCCCTGGTTGCCGAGATCATCATCGCGGTGGGCGCGTGGAGCGCGGGCGGGCTGCAGCTCGGCCGCCGCATCGCGCCGATCGAGGCAGACGTGCCCAATATCGAGGCGATCGGGCGGCTGCTCTACACCCGCTACCTGTTCATCTTCGAAGGTGCCGGGCTGGTGCTGCTCGTCGCAATGATCGGCGCGATCGTCCTGACCTATCGCCAGCGCAGCGACGTGCGCCCGCAGAACGTCAACCGCCAGATCAACCGCCGTTCGAAGGATGCGACGCGCAACATGAACCCACCGGTCGGGCAGGGAGTCGAGCTGTGATCGGCGTCACCCATTATCTCGTCGTCAGCGCGATCCTGTTCACGCTGGGGGTGCTCGGCATCTTCATGAACCGGAAGAACCTGATCGTCATCCTGATGGCGATCGAGCTCATCCTGCTCGCAGTGAACCTCAACTTCGTCGCATTCTCGGCGGCGCTCAACGATCTCGTCGGGCAGGTGTTCGCGATGTTCGTGCTGACCGTCGCCGCAGGCGAGGCCGCGATCGGTCTCGCCATTCTCGTCATCTACTTCCGTAGCCGGGGCACGATCTCGGTCGACGACGTCAATCGGATGAAGGGGTGAACGTGCTTCTTTCCGTCATCCCGGCGAACGCCGGGATCTCCCACTTTGAGAGCGTGCGCTCGCGGCACGAGACCCCGGCGTTCGCCGGGGCGACGAGGTCCTGCTGATGTCGTCGATTCTCCTCATCGTATTCCTGCCGCTCATCGCGGCAGTATTGGCCGGGCTGTCGAACAAGGCGTTCGGCAGCGTGCTGCCCAAGGCGCTGACCACCGGCGCGCTGTTCGTCTCGTGCGCGCTGTCCTGGCCGATCTTCATCCAGTATCTCAACGGTGCCGAGGCGACCGTGGTGCCGGTGCTCACCTGGATGAATTCGGGCGATTTCACTTCCGAATGGGCATTGCGGGTCGACTCGCTGACCGCGGTCATGCTCGTGGTGATCACCAGCGTCTCGGCGCTCGTCCACCTCTATAGCTGGGGCTATATGAGCGAGGATCCGGATCAGCCGCGCTTCTTCGCCTATCTGTCGCTGTTCACCTTCGCGATGCTGATGCTGGTCACCGCGAACAACCTCGTCCAGATGTTCTTCGGGTGGGAAGGTGTGGGCCTTGCCTCGTACCTGCTGATCGGCTTCTGGTTCCGCAAACCTTCGGCCAACGCCGCCGCGATCAAGGCCTTCGTGGTCAACCGCGTCGGCGATCTCGGCTTCATGCTCGGCATCTTCGGCACGTATCTGGTGTTCGGCACGATCGACATTCCGACGATCCTCGCCGCAGCGCCCAATATGACCGGCTCGACGATCGGCTTCCTCGGCACGCGCTGGGATACGATGACGATCCTGTGCCTGCTGCTGTTCCTCGGCGCGATGGGCAAGTCGGCGCAGCTCGGGCTGCACACCTGGTTGCCCGACGCGATGGAGGGCCCGACCCCGGTGTCGGCGCTGATCCACGCCGCGACGATGGTGACCGCGGGCGTGTTCATGGTCTGTCGGCTGTCGCCGATGTTCGAGACCAGCCCGGTGGCGCTGGGAGTGGTGACCTTCATCGGCGCCGCGACCTGCCTGTTCGCCGCGACCGTCGGCCTAGTGCAGACCGACATCAAGCGCGTGATCGCCTATTCGACCTGCTCGCAGCTCGGCTACATGTTCTTCGCCGCGGGTGTCGGCGCCTATGGCGCGGCGATGTTCCATCTGTTCACGCACGCCTTCTTCAAGGCGTTGCTGTTCCTCGGCGCCGGCTCGGTGATCCATGCGATGCACCACGAGCAGGACATGCGCTTCTACGGCGGGCTGCGTAAGCAGATCCCGATCACCTTCTGGACGATGATGGCGGGAACGCTGGCGATTACCGGCGTCGGTATCCCGGGCGTGTTCGACGGCGTCGCCGCGATCGGCTTCGCCGGCTTCCATTCGAAGGACGCGATCATCGAGGCGGCGTGGGCCGCGGGGGTGCCGAGCGCCTTCTGGGTCGGCGTGTTCGTTGCTCTCCTGACCAGCTTCTATTCGTGGCGGGTTGTCTTCCTGACCTTTTACGGCAAGCCGCGCTGGGCGGGCTCGGAGCATATCCAGCACGCCGTCCACGATGCCCATGGACATGATGCGCACGATACGCACGGCCATGGCAGCGAGGAAGCGAATGCGCCGGCTCAGGAGCATTCGGGCGACCATGTTCCCGACGCGCACCATGCCGGCCACGATCACGAGCACGAGGGCACCGCGGGCTATCATCCGCATGAGAGCCCGTGGGTCATGCTGATCCCGCTGCTGCTGCTGTCGGTCGGCGCGATCTTCGCGGGCTTCGTCTTCCACGGCTTCTTCATCGAGGCCGAAGAGGGCGCCCATTTCTGGAACGGCTCGATCGCGTTCAACACGCATCTGATGCACGCGATGCACGAGGTGCCGCTGGGCGTGAAGCTTTCGGCGACGATCGCGATGCTGCTCGGGCTGGGCTTCTCGTGGTACGCCTATATCGGCAAGCCGGGCCTCGCCGGCGCCATCGCCGACAATTTCCGCGTGGTCCACACCTTCCTGCTCAACAAATGGTATTTCGACGAGCTCTACAACTTCCTGTTCGTGCGCCCGGCATTCGCCATCGGCCGCGTGCTGTGGAAGGCGGGTGACGAGAAGACCATCGACCGCTTCGGCCCCAACGGGCTCGCCAATGTCATCCGCTTGGGCAGCGTCGGCGCGGTCAAGCTGCAATCGGGATATCTCTACACTTATGCGTTCATCATGCTGATCGGCCTCACTGCCGCGCTGACCTGGGTGATCGCAGGATGAGCGGCGTGCCCATTCTCACCATCATGCTGCTCGTCCCCGCCATTGCGGCGGTGGCGTGCTTGTTCACCAATGCGCAGACCGCGCGCTGGATCGCGCTGGCGGCGACGCTGGTGGACTTCGTCCTCGGCATCGTCCTCTGGGCGAACTTCCAGATCGGCCCGGATGCGCCGCAATGGCAGTTCGTCGAATATTCGGCGTTGTTCGGCAAACCCGATGGGGTGAGCTTTGCCTGGGCGCTGGGCATCGACGGCTATGCGCTGATGCTGATCATGCTTTCGGTGTTCCTGATGCCGATCTGCATCGGCGCGAGCTGGAAGGCGATCGAGAACCGCGTGCCCGAATATATGGCCGCGATGCTCGCCACCGAATTGCTGATGATCGGCACCTTCGCGGCGCAGGACCTGTTCCTGTTCTACATCTTCTTCGAAGGCGGACTGATCCCGATGTTCCTGATCATCGGGATCTGGGGCGGCGCCAACCGGATCTACGCGAGCTACAAGTTCTTCCTGTACACCTTGCTCGGCAGCCTCGTGATGCTGATCGCGATGCTCTACATGGCGATGGACGCCGGCACCTCGAGCATTCCGGCGCTGATGGCGCACGACTTCCCGGCGCATATCCAGACCTGGCTGTGGCTGGCGTTCTTCGCCTCGTTCGCGGTCAAGATGCCGATGTGGCCGGTCCATACCTGGCTTCCCGACGCGCACGTCCAGGCACCGACCGCGGGGTCGGTGATCCTCGCTGGCGTGTTGCTCAAGCTCGGCGGCTATGGCTTCCTGCGCTTCTCGCTGCCGATGTTCCCCGAAGCCTCGGCCCAGCTGATGTGGCTGGTGTTCGCGCTCTCCTGCGTCGCGGTGGTCTATACCTCGCTGGTGGCGCTGGTGCAGAGCGACATGAAGAAGGTGATCGCGTATTCGTCGGTCGCGCACATGGCGATCGTGACGATGGGGCTGTTCGCGTTCAACGCACAGGGCATCGACGGCGCGATGATGGTCATGCTCGGCCATGGCCTGGTATCGGGCGCGCTCTTCCTGTGCGTCGGCGTGATCTACGATCGTCTGCACACCCGCGAGATCGACCGCTACGGCGGCCTCGCGATCAACATGCCGCGTTACGCCACCTTGTTCCTGCTGTTCACCATGGCTTCGGTCGGTCTGCCGGGGACGAGCAACTTCGTCGGCGAGTTCCTCGGGCTCGCGGGCGTGTACAAGGTCTCGACCCTGACCGCTTTGATCGGCACCACCGGCATCATCCTCGGCGCCGCGTACATGCTGTGGCTGTTCCGCCGCGTCGTCTGGGGCGATCTGACCAAGGACGATGTCCGCGCGATGCCCGATCTCTCGATGCGCGAGCTGTGGCTGCTCGGGCCGATCGCTGCGGCAGTTTTGTGGATGGGCGTGTACCCCGAGAGCTTCCTCGCGCCGATGCGCGCCGATACCGCGCGCCTCGTCGAGCGGCTGGCGCGTGCGGCTCCGGCGGGCGACTCGCAGCCTACTCCTGGTAACCCCGCCGCGGCGCCGGCGCATGGCGAAGGCCATAAAGCGGCAGCTGCTCAGGCTCCGGCGCATGGGGGTGCGCACTGATGGATTATTCGACGCAATTGCTGATGAGCCTGCCCGAACTGGTGCTGGCAATCGGCGCGATCGCGCTGATGCTGGTTGCCGCGTGGGGCGGGCAGGCTTCGACCAAGCTGGTCAGCTGGGCTTCGGTGGCGGTGCTGATCGGCGCGGGCATCGCGCTTGCCGGGCCGGCATCGGCCGGCGGTGAGGCGTTCGGGGGCCTCTATCGCGCCGATATGTTCGCGGCCTTCGCCAAGGTGCTGATTTTCGGCGCCGCGGCGGTCTCGATCATCATCGCGCCACGCTTCTTCCAGCGCAGCTCGGGCGACGATCTGCGCCCCGAATATCCGGTACTGATCCTGCTCTCCACCGCTGGCATGGGGATGATGGTCTCCGCCGGCGATCTGCTCACGCTCTATGTCGGGCTCGAGCTGCAGAGCCTCTCGGCTTATGTGCTCGCCAGCTTCATGCGCCGCGACACCCGTTCGGCTGAGGCGGGGCTCAAATATTTCGTACTCGGCGCGCTCGCCTCGGGCATCCTGCTTTACGGCATCAGCCTGGTGTACGGCTTCTCGGGCACGACCTTGTTCGACGGCATCGCGGAAGCTTATGCCGCGGCCCCCGAGGGTGGCCGCAACTTCGGCCTGATGTTCGGGCTGGTGTTCGTCTTCGCGGGGCTTGCCTTCAAGATGAGCGCCGTGCCGTTCCACATGTGGACGCCCGACGTTTACGAAGGCGCGCCCACGCCGGTGACCGCCTTCTTCGCCTCGGCGCCGAAGGTGGCGGCGATCGCCCTCGCAGTGCGGGTGGCGGTCGAGGCGATGGGTCCGGCGCTGCACGACTGGCGCCAGATCGTGATCT
>JASLBO010000332.1 GCA_030146605.1 Sphingomonas sp.
TAATCCGGTCAACGCAGTGCCGAGCAACGTCACGATCGGCACGATCCGGGCGGCGTCCTTGACCTTGTCGGCCGGCACCGTCGCCGATTCGACGCCCAGAAACCCCCAGAAGGTGAGCGCCACTGCGCCGGCGATCGCCCCGGCGCCGATCGGCACCGAAGGGTTGGCCGCAACCGCGGCTTCGCCGTCGCGCAGCAACAGCCACAAGGCGACGGCGACGATGGCGGCGAGCGGGGCGAGCTTGAGAATCGTGGTCACCAGCTGAATCCGCCCCGCCAGCGCAACGCCGCGGATGTTGACCGCGACCAGCCCCCAGATCAGCGCCAGCGCAGTGACGAAGGCGGGTGCGCCGCTCGCCAGCGTCGGGAACGGCAAGCCCAGCGCGCTCACCACGGCGATCGCCAGCGCGCCGTTGCCCGCCCAGATGAGGATCCAGTAGCTCCACGCCACCGCGAACCCCACCACCGGGCCGAAGGCCGCGTCGGCAAAGGCATAGGGCCCGCCGGCGCACGGCAATTGCGCCGCCAGCCGGGCGAATATGAAGGCCAGCGCCATCGCGCCGAGGATCGTCACGCCCCAGCCGATCAGCGCATTGGCGCCGAGCGGCGCGAGTGTCGCGGGCAGCAGATAGATGCCCGATCCGATCATATTGCCCACCACGAGCGCCAGCGCCGCCCAGAAACCGAGAGCACGTCGTGGCAAGGGGGCGGCATCGCTCACACCCCTGTTGTCACTGCAGCAGCGGCGTGCGTCCAGCGGGAAAAGCAAGTCAGGGTGCTTGATCGCGGGACCGGTGCGTGGTCATCTTGGCGCGATGCTCGCCAGGCGCTTCCCTCCCGATCTGATGACTGCCGCGTTGGCGCTGCACGACAATCGGCTTCCCGATGCGGAACGCGGGCTCAAGGACTATCTCAAGCGCGATCCGTTCGACGCGCGCGCGATCCGCATGCTGGCCGAGCTGGCCGGGCGGATCGGGCGGCTCAAGGATGCCGAGAACCTGCTCCGCCGCGCAGTCGAGCTCGCCCCCGCTTTCACCGCGGCGCGCGCCAATCTCGCGCTCGTCCTCTATCGCCAGAACCGCGCCAGCGAGGCGCTCGAGGAACTCGACCGGCTGATCGAGGCCGAGCCCGATCATCCCGGCCATGCCAATCTCAAGGCCGCGACGCTAGGCCGGCTCGGCGCGTTCGAGGAGGCGATCCCGCTGTACGAACGCGTGCTCGCCGATGCGCCCGCCCAGCCCAAATTGTGGATGAGCTACGGCCATATGCTCAAGACCGTGGGCCGCCAGGCGGACGGCGTGGCCGCGTATCGCAAGGCGCTCGAACTGTTGCCGACGCTGGGCGAGGCGTGGTGGAGCCTCGCCAATCTCAAGACGGTCCGCTTCGACGATGCCGACATCGCCGCGATGCAAGCGGCTCTGGCGGACCCCGGCATCGGCGAGGAGGACCGGTTTCACCTCGATTTCGCGCTGGGCAAGGCGTTCGAGGATCGCCGCGAGCCCGACCGCGCGTTCGCGCATTATGCCGCGGGCAATGCACTCCGCCGCACCCGGCTCGTCTATGACGCCGGGGAGACGGAACGCTTCGTGGACGACTGCATTGCGCTCGCCACGCCCGAGTTTTTCGCCGATCGCGCGGGCCGGGGCAGCGATGCGCGCGATCCGGTGTTCATCCTCGGCATGCCGCGCGCGGGCTCGACCCTCGTCGAGCAGATCCTCGCCAGCCACAGCCTGATCGAAGGCACCACCGAGCTTCCCGATCTTCCGGCGCTGGCGCGGCGCATCCCCGATTATCCGCATGGCCTTGCCGAATTGACCGCCGAGCGCGCCCGCGAACTCGGCGAGGAATATCTGCGCCGTACCGCGGTCCAGCGCCGGACCGACCGTCCGCTGTTCGTCGACAAGCTCCCCAATAATTGGGCGCATGTCTTGCTGATCCGGCTGATCCTGCCGAACGCGACGATCATCGATGCGCGCCGCGAGCCGCGCGCCTGCTGCTTCTCCAATTTCAAGCAGCATTTCGCGCGGGGGCAGGCGTTCAGCTATTCGCTCGACGATATGGGGCGTTATTATCGCGATTATGTGCGGCTGATGGCGCATCTCGACCGCGTCCAGCCGGGCAGGGTCCACCGGGTGATCCACGAAGCGCTGGTCGCGGATACTGAATCTGAAGTGCGCCGGTTGCTCGATGCCTGTGGTGTGGATTTCGAGCCCGCCTGCCTCGCCTTCTACGAGACCGAGCGTGCGGTGCGCACTGCCAGTTCGGAGCAGGTGCGCCAGCCGATCTTCACCGGCGGCGACCGGGCATGGCGCCCCTTCGCGCCGCATCTGGGCCCGCTCGTCACTGCCTTGGGCGAAGTGATCGAGCACTATCCGGAAGCGCCCGCCAGTTTGTAACGTTGCAGAAACGTCACGGTCGGCGAAGATCGCGCATGCATATCTGCGCAGCGATTGACGGCTGCTGCGTCGCAGCACAGTCTCGCATGACATTGATGTTACGCTGGGGGGCCGCGATGATCGTCTCAATGCGCCGTGCCGTGATTTCGGGGATGCTCGCCTCGACTGCCCTGACCCTGCCGGTCATGGCGCAAGCCCAGGATACGGAGAGCACCAGCGATCTGCCTTCCGATCGTGACGAGATCGTCGTCACTGCCCAGAAGCGCGACGAGAACATCCAGTCGGTGCCGATCAGCATTCAGGCGATCGGCACGCGCAAGCTCGATCAGCTCAACATCTCCAACTTCACCGAATATACCCAGCTGCTGCCCTCGGTGGCCTTCCAGACCTCGCAGCCGGGCGTCACCACCGTCTATATGCGGGGCGTCGCTTCGGGCGGCGACGGCAACCATTCGGGCTCGCTCCCGTCGGTTGGCAGCTATCTCGACGAGCAGCCGGTGACGACGATCGGCGGCACGCTCGACGTCCATATCTACGACATCGCCAGGATCGAGAGCCTCGCCGGTCCGCAGGGCACCTTGTACGGCGCGTCGAGCCAGGCGGGGACGATCCGCATCATCACCAACAAGCCCGAGACCGCCGGGTTCGAGGGCCGGGTCGATGCCGAGGTCAACACCGTCGCGCATGGCGGGCAGGGCGGCAAGATCGAGGGGATGATCAACACGCCCTTCTCGGATCGCGCGGCACTCCGCGTGGTCGGATTCTACCAGCGCGACGCCGGCTATATCGACAATGTCCCCGGCACGCGCAGCTTCCTGCCGACGCCCGGCGGGATCACCGTCGACAATGACGAATTCGTCGAGGAAAACTATAACGACACCGAGACGTGGGGCGGGCGCGCGGCGCTCAAGGTCGACCTCGACGAGGATTGGACGGTCACGCCGACCGTCCTCTACCAGGAGATGCGCAGCCACGGCACCTATGGTTTCGACGCGCAGGTCGGCGATCTCGAGGTCCAGCATTTCTATCCTGAATATCGCCGCGACCGCTTCATCCAGGGCGCGCTGACGATCGAGGGCAAGATCGGCAATTGGGACATGACCTATGCCGGCGCTTATCTCGACCGGCGAACCGCTTCATCGAGCGATTACACCGATTATTCGGAAGCGTACGACAATCTATACGCCTCGGTCGGGGGGTTGGCGGGCTATTTCTATTATCTGGACAATGCCGGCGACACGATCGATCCGCGCCAGGTAGTGGTCGCCTCGGACCATTTCAAGAAGACGAGCCAGGAGCTGCGCGTCGCCTCGCCGTCCGAAGACCCGTTCCGGGTCGTCGCGGGAATGTTCTACCAGCGCCAGTCGAACCTGATCCATCAGGACTACCAGATTCCCAATCTCGGCGCCGACGTTTCGGTCAACGGCTCTCCGGGCACCTTGTGGCTGACCCAGCAGCACCGCGTCGACAAGGGCTATGCGATGTTCGGCGAGGCGAGCCTGGATCTGTCGCCGAAACTGACCGTCACTGCCGGTGGACGCGCGTACATCTACGACAATTCGCTGATCGGCTTCTTC
The DNA here is from genome assembly GCA_030146605.1 of Sphingomonas sp. Classification (GTDB taxonomy): domain Bacteria; phylum Pseudomonadota; class Alphaproteobacteria; order Sphingomonadales; family Sphingomonadaceae; genus Sphingomonas. The sequence continues at coordinate 3,973 of JASLBO010000332.1, forward strand.
GGGTTCGGACGCAATCCGGGCGTCGATCCCGCCGACGGGCGTCCCTATACCGCGTCACCGTTCAATGCCGCGGGCAGCTCGCGGACCGGCGTTGCGGGCTGTTTTCTCGCCGATGGCAGGACCTTGCGCGACGCCTATCTCGACGGCGGTGCGACCAACACCCTGCTCCCGCCAATGGTCGCGGGCGGGCCGTGCACCAATCTCGCGACCTATGTCGCCGGCGAGCTGCGGCCCAAGAAGACCAGCGGCCAGGGCATCACCTATCGGCTCAACCTGACATGGAAGCCGAGCGACCGGCTGCTGTTCTACGCCGTTGCGTCGAGCGGCT
>JASLBO010000437.1 GCA_030146605.1 Sphingomonas sp.
GGCTTACAAGGCCGTCGCTTCTGTTTAAGCCTGCCTATGACCAGTCGTCATCCCGGCAACGAACAGCAATCTGCGTGCCTACCGCAGCCGATCACAAGCGGCGGTTGTGGGTGTCGCAACCGTCTGGACTGATACCAGCAGCTGCTGTTACGCCTCATCTGACGCGAACACGTCGCGTGCGATCGCTATTGCGTTCAGCGCTGCGGGGAAGCCGGCATAAGGAATCATCTGAATCACCGTCTCAATCAGTTCCTGACGTGAAACTCCGACCCGCAGAGCGGCCTGCATGTGGATCTTGAGCTGGGGTGCGGCCGTTCCCATCGCCGTCAGCGCCGCAACGGTCGCGATCTCCCGGATCTTCAAGTCGAGCCCAGGGCGAGCGAACACGTCGCCATAGGCGAACTCTACAATGTAGCGGCCGAGGTCCGGCGCTATGTCGTTGAGGCTGTGGACGACCGCAGCCCCGTGCGGGCCGCTCACCGCTTCGAGTTGCGCCAAGCCGCGCTGGTAGCGATCGTCGTGTATGGGTGCTTGTGCCATAGCTGGCTCGCTCGCGAGCGGAAGCGTTGCCGCTCCGGCCATCCCGGCCATCATCGTGCGCCGATTCGCTATCATCTGGTTTCCTTTTCCCATTCTAGTCTCTTGTCTGTGAGGGTGGGCGGTTGTCGCATCGCGCGTCGCTATGGCGCTCGCCAGCTGGATCGATGGAGAAGACCGGTCACCATGAACCGGTCCCGACCAGCTTGCGGACGAGCGGCGCCAGGCCGAACATCCTGGTCGGCACCAGAACCGCCGTCGCGAGCAGGGTCTGTAGCGGCAAGCGCAGGTGCCAACCCGTGGCGCGGAGAGCGACCAGAAAACCGGTAACGAGCGGGTACACGCAGAGCCACACGCCGAATGCGAACGCCGCTTTACGAAGCATCCGTCGCGTCCCTTGCCATGAACTCGGCGATGAGCGCGTAGTAGCCGGGCAGGAGATCGGCGAGCATGGCCCGGCCCTCCGGGGTGAGTCGCACGCGTTTGGCTCTGCCGTCCTCGGCAGCTCGGCTGCTGGCAAGAAGACCTGCCCGCTCCAGCGCCTTGATCGTGTCCGTCACAACCGGCCTGGACACATCCAGCCGGTCGGCAATCTCGCTCGGCAGCAAGCCGGCTTGGTCCGGCTCCCGGTCGATCATCATCATGGCGAGGAAGCGTGTCTGGGACGTTCCGCGCGCGGCGAAATATGCTTCGAGTTCCCGCATGAGCAGGCTTGCACGGCGCAGCAATCGTAGCGCGGCATCGACGGTGCCGACGTCCATTTCCGGAAAGCGGTCGCCATAGCTCTGGAGCATTTGCCGCGTAGGCAGCTCCTTAAGGAAGAACATGCGGGCCGCCGGAGTCGATGCGGCGCAACGCGGTAATCTCGACCGGCTCCGATAGCCACTCGCGATAGCTGTCGAACACGGCCTGCGTGTAGGGCTGATCGTGATGCGCGGCGAGCGCGGCTTCGCTATCCCAAACCTCGTAGAGGTAGAGCCGCCCGCCACCGTCCCGGTCGTCATGCAGCGTGAAGGCGTGGCACCCCGGTTCGGTGCGCGTTGCCGGCATGATGTCCAGCACGGCCTGGCGGGCGGCGGCGAGGTACTCGGGCTTAGGAGTGATTCGAGCGAAAAGGGTGAGATGGTCAGGCATGGCGCCCTCAAGTAGTTAGGATCCTAACTAGTATCGCCTGGTCGAGAGGCCGTCAAGCCTGGAGCAAGCCGAAGCGCCGGGCGCAAAACTGGGCGATCGTGACACGAGCCATCGCCCGAGGCTTTTCTGCGCATAAGGCGGTCCCAACCGTGGCCCAACAAGTCCGCTTTCTGGCGGACCGCAATCTCTGTCAGGAGGCCCGAGGAGGATAGCTGCCACTTGTTCGCACAAGCGCAGCCACTGGCCTGAGGCGGCGTTCGCGCGCTGACATTGCGCGGCAGTTATCCACAAAAATGCGGCATCCGGGTGGCTCAATCGAACATGAACCTGCGGCAGGTATCGGGAAGCGTGCGAGCGGCTTGGGACGACAGAAATTGGGAGCAAAGCAGCCGGCGGTCTCGCTCCGCGCCAACGGCAGCTAGCCACCAATCCCGGTCGTTTAGCCCTTCGGCCGGAAGCGGTCGTTTATGGGTTCACGGCCTGGTTGGGCAGGCGGAGCGACACCGATTTCGCGTGCGCCGGCAGCCCTTCGGCCTCGGCCAGCGCCACGGCCGCAGGGCCGATCGCTGCGAGTCCCTCGGGGTCGAGCGCGAGGAAGCTGGTGCGCTTCATGAAGTCGAGCACCGAAAGGCCCGAGGCGAAGCGCGCGCGTCGGCCGGTGGGCAGCACGTGGTTGGGGCCCGCGACATAATCGCCGACCGCTTCGGGCGTGTGACGGCCGATGAAGATCGAGCCGGCATGCCGCACCTGCTCGAACAGCGCTTCGGCATCGTCGCAGGCAAGCTCGAGATGTTCGGGCGCGAGCCGGTCGACCAACGGCAGTGCGTCGGTGAGTGCAGGGACGAGGACGATCGCGCCATTGGCGTCCCAGCTTGCGCGTGCGGTCGCAGCGGTCCCGAGTTCGTCGATCTGCCGGTCGACGACCGCCGCCACTGCGTCCGCAAAGGCTGCGTCGTCGGTGAACAGGATCGACTGGCTGGTCGGGTCGTGCTCGGCCTGGCTCAGCAGATCGGCGGCGATCCATTCGGGATCGTTCTTCGCGTCCGCGACCACCACGATCTCGCTCGGGCCTGCGACCATATCGATGCCGACCACGCCGTAGAGTTGGCGCTTGGCCTCGGCTACCCAGGCGTTGCCGGGTCCGGTGACGACATCGACCGGTGCAATGCTGGCGGTGCCGTAGGCCAGCGCAGCGATGGCCTGCGCGCCGCCGATACGCCAGATCTCGTCGACTCCAGCGATATGCGCGGCGGCGAGCACCAGCGGGTTGATCTCGCCGTCAGGCGTTGGCGTGACCATCACCAGCCGACCGACGCCCGCAGCCTTGGCCGGAATCGCATTCATCAGCACCGAACTGGGATAGGCAGCACGACCCCCCGGCACGTAAATCCCCGCGGCATCGACTGCGCGCCAGCGGCTGCCGAGGCGGACGCCCTGATCGTCGATGTTGTCGCTGTCCTGCGGACGCTGCTTGATATGAAAGGCGGCGATCCGCTCGGCCGCCAG
>JASLBO010000273.1 GCA_030146605.1 Sphingomonas sp.
GCGCGCTGCTCAGCATCCCCGACCCGCCGGCACGGGCGATGTTGAGCCCCGAAGCCAGTCCCGCAGTCGCCGCCTGCACCACGGCCAGTCCGAAATCGCGCCCGGCATCCTCATAGCCATAGCGCCCGCCCTTGATCGCCCAGCTTGCCGCCATACCGAGTACACCCGCGCCCAGCGTCGTCAGCACGGGGATCCAGATGGATGCTGCCGCCGGTCCGGTCAGCACGGTGGACAGCACCGCAGCCGCGACGACAAGCGCAGTGGTGATGGCATTGGCGATATTGTCCGTCGCGGTACGATAGGCTTGGGCATTGGCCTGGTTGGTCGCCATAAGCGCACTGAACGCGGCGACGCTTTCGCCGTCGACGGGAGCGAAATTGCCGCGCTCGTCGAAGCGGCCGGCGCGCACCATGATGCCCTCGCGATTGCGGAACAGCAGATTGCCCTGCGCGTCGAAGTCGCTGGCATGTCCGGCGTCGCCTTCGCTGACCCCCATCATCCGCATCAGCCGATTGTGCGATGCCTGGAGCCGCCGATATTCCTCACCGGCGAGCAGCTGTCCTGCCCAGCCGGCATTGTCGAGCTGGAGCCGCGAGGTCATCCGGCTCACCTCGGCGCGCTCGCGCGGGTTACGCGGCTGGCCCATCGCGAGAACCTGCATCTCGATACGATCGTCGCCTGACAATTCGGTGAACCAGTCGTCGGAATGCTCGAACAGCCCCAGCCGCTCGTACAGGCCCGGCGTATGGGTCCGGTCATATTCGGCGACCGCGGCCTGAATCTGGTCGCGGCTCATCCGGCCGAAAGTGCTGCGCAGCAGGCTCTCGTCGGTGCCCCAACGGTCCACCGCATGTTCGAAGGCGAGCGCCGCAACGGTGGGATCGGTGAGCCCGCGGGTGATCTGCGACTCGATCAGCCGTCCCTCGCGCTCGTCGCTCGCGCCGCGCCGCAGCCGCCCGCCGAGATCGGCGCGGATCTCGGTCAGCCCGCGTCCGGTATCGCGCCCGCCATTGCGGTAGCGATCCCACGCCCGGTACATCTCGGCCTCGCGCGCCCGGGCGCGTTCGAGCCGGCTCGGCTCGGCGGTGGGATCGCGCGGCTGCGACGTGCGCGCGGCGGGATCGTCCGGATTGGCCATGTCGTCGTTGAGCTCGGGATCCTCCAGTGCGCGCTCGACGCGTTCGCGGTTCGCCCCGCCCGGCCGGCTGTCCTCCACCGCGAGTTGCATCGCACGCGTATCGGCGGTGCCCGCACCGGTGCGCGCCAGCGTGGTGAGCAAGTCGACCTGCTCGGTACGCAGCGACGCCGAATAGATATGGTCGCCGTCGCTATAGATGCGCTCGCGGCTCGCCAGCTCGCGCAGCCACGCCTCGCCGCCCGCGGCGCCACCGGCACGCGCCTCGCCGTCATTGCCGAGCCGGGAGACCGTGTTCTCCCACGAGGCGCGGCGCCGCTCTTCGCCGACCTCTGCGCTCTCGAACTCGCCGGTTGCGGTGAGGGCGAAATCGCGCGCGCCTTCGAGACGCGAGGTCCCCGCCTGATTGGCGAAGCGTTCCATCGCGTCAAAGGCGTTGTCGCCGCCGCGCTCGGCATTCTCGTCGAGGGCAGTGGTCACCGCGGCCTCGACCCGTACGGCACGCGCCGCCGCGACCCGGTCCGCCGCGTTGGTCTCGTCGGCGGTGCGCAACAGCTCGAACATCCGCCGGTCGGCGCCCTCGAGGTCGTTCTCGACCGAGTCCATGATCTCGGCCGCGCCGGGCAGTCCGCGCATCGCCGCCATGTCGGCGGGACTGAGCATCGTCATCGCCGCCTGGACCTGGTCGGCATTGTTGGTCCATTCGGTCGCGGCCTGGATTTCGGCCAGCGCTCCGGCTGCGCGATTGCCGTACAGATAATTATACACTGCATCGCCGCTGTAGATCCGGGAGCTCACCCCGGTGAGCAGATTGCCGAAGCTCATATACGTGGCGATGTCGTCCACCAGGCTGCCGCCGCTGGCCTCGTCATAATAAGTGATCACCGCCTGCCCGCGCAGATAGGTCAGGCCGCGGACGAGCTCGATCGTCTGCTCGGGATTCTGGCCGAGCAGATCCATCTGCGTCAGCAGCCCGCGGCCGCGCCGGGTGACGTCGCCGATCACGGTATCGGCGATCGATCGGGTGAGCGCGTAGATCTGCTGCTCGCTCTGCGGCGCGGCGGTATAGTCGTCCGACAGATCGACGAATTCCTTGGGGCTCGCCCCGGTGCCGGCGGGCGGCTGCGGGGTGGTCGATGCGAGCGGCGGAGTGCCGGCATCGGCTTCGCCGGTGCTGCCGGGTCCTGGAGTCCCCATATAGGCCGCCACCGCCTGCGCCTGGGCATCGCGCAGCGCCGCCCATAGCGCATTCTCCATCGTGTCGAGCTCGGCCCTTGCCGGGATCGGGAAATTGTCGATCGACTCCGCGACCGGATCGGGCATCCGCCGAAGCGACTGATCGAGCGCGAGGATCTGCGCGAACATCTGGTTGCCCGCGCCGCCCGCCGCCTCGCGCAGCTGCGCATTGAGCTGCTCCATCCCCTTGCCTGCGGCCACCGCGACCTGCGCTCCACGCGCCGCGAACTGGCGGCGCATTCGCTCGGCGGCGGTGGCCGACTGGCCCAGCCTCGCGTCGACAGCCTCTTGTTGGCGCTGCCGCGTACGCTCGCCCGATTCGATCACGAAACGGGCGAAATTGTCCGGCGGCTGGGCGCGCTGCGCCGCGATCTGCTCGTGCAAAGCAAGGATCGCCGCGCCTTGTCCGCTGGCGAGGCTGGTGAAGC
>JASLBO010000470.1 GCA_030146605.1 Sphingomonas sp.
GTGCCCCAGCCATCGCCCCGTCGGCTGAGGCCGGGGTGACTGGCCGCCTCCGCGCGAGAACGGCGAACCGCTGCTGACGGGCGCTACATTTACCGCCATCATTGGCCGGAATTGGGACGCACAGCTGCCGTTGGATCGGCGATGAACGAGCGTCCGAAGTTGAGAAGCGAGAGGTGTTGTCCGAACGCCCACTTCTGGGTCTTGCTGCCGGGAGCTGCCGGTCGGAAGGGCTCCCGGTTGAAGTCGTTCACCCCGGGCGTCGATCGCCGAAACGGGTTGCTTGCCGGAGGGCAGGCCCAACCTGCTTCTAGATCTCTGCGGATTTCAACGAGCCCCACGAAGTAATCGCGTGGGCGAGGTACCGTTGTGACACGGGAATGGACGCGCCGTTGGACAAGGTCAGCTGCGCGGTGCGGCCGGTCCTTCGCATTTCCCTCACGGCATCGGCGGCAACCCACCACGATCGATGCACTTGCGATCCCGGGATGTGACCGATTCCTCGCAGCGCGTCGGAAAAGCGTATGAGCACCATGGCGCTGCCATGACGGGAATGCACCCGGACATAATGGTCTTCGCCCTCAAGGCAAAGGATCCCTTCACGGATATGCGGCGGCAACCGGGCGATCAACACGGGGTCGACAGCCTCCTCGGGCATCCCCTCTCCCGAGACGGGCTCCGGTCCGATATTCGGATCAACGAGAAGCGGCGGGCGCTCGGCTTGCGCTTCGGCAAGGCTCCCTGTCAGCCAATCCGAGAGATAGGTGTAGGCGCCTCCGATCAGCAATATCGATATGAAGAGTTCCGCCACCTCGTCCGGACTGGGCTGCCACCCGTTCATCCTGTTGTTCGCCAAGCCGGTGACGACGATCATCGGCAGTGATGCGGCGATGGTGGCCATAATCCTCCGCTGTGCGGCTCCGCGTGGACGCCGGCGCGGTAGCCGATCCACGAGCCATGACGCGGACAAGGAGAGGACGAGCCACGCGCCCATCTGAAGCGTCCAATATCCGAGCCGGCCGATCGCATCGAAGCGATAGGTGCCGAATGGAGCAAGGAAGGCCAGCAGCGCGGCGAAGAGCATGGCCGATCCGGCGCGGGCGATGAGCCGCAGCAACCACGCGTCAGCCTGCAAATTCGCGAAATCGCGCATCGTGAACCATCCTTCCCGGCGCCCGGCAGTACGTTTGCGAAGTATAGCGCGCAACCGCGAAGGGCTGATGGCGAGCCTTCACGCGTCGCTTTAGCCGCCCTGCTCAACCCGCCGGTCGCTCTTGATCCGGCGGTTCGAGGAGCATGTATGCACAAGAGATATCTACTGGCAGCGTTGGTAGCCGCCGGCCTGCAGGCCGCCCCGGCGCGTGCGCAGGACGCGCCCGGGTCACCGACGTCCGATGCGGCGTCGGACGCCCAGGGCCCTGAAGCTGAGGATCAGGACGGCGGCGCACACGGATTCTTCGCGATTGGCCCCGGGCTCGTGCCGGCCTTTGACGGGGCGAAGAAATATCAAATCGTCCCGCTCGTGATCGCCGATGTGGATTGGAAGGGTCTCGGCCTGAAAGTGCGTGGGCTGGGTGCCCAGCTGGATCTCCTCGGCAGCAGCCGCATCCAGTTCGGCCCCATGGTTAACTTCCGCGGGAGCCGCGACAGCGCGAAGGACGGCAGCGGGCGGGTCAAGCTGCTCGATGATGTCGACAGCGCGGTGGAGGTCGGCGGCTTTGTCGGGTATCGCTTCGGCGGCAACCAATATGGCCAGGGCGAGATTGCGTTCGATCTCAGCCTCGCCAAGGACGTCACCGACGGGCATGACGGGCTGGTCGGGACGGCACAGGCATCCTACGCTGCATATCGCAGCCAGAAGTTCTTCCTGAACGTCGACGCCCAGACCACCTTCGTCGACAAGAACTATATGCGGTCGATCTTCGGCGTGACGCCGGCAGAGGCCGCCCGGTCGGGACTGGCTGCCTATCGCCCCGACGGCGGGATCAGAGACGCCGGTGCAGGGATCACCGCGGGCTATCAGTTCAATCAGCGTTGGGGCGTGATCGCGCGTGCTGGCGCGAACCATTATCTCGGCGACGCCAAGGACAGCCCGATCATAGACGAGGGCTCGAAGATCCAGGCCGTGGGCGGGCTGGCTCTGTCCTTCCGCTTCTGACGCGGCGCCTTCTGCCGGGGGGCTCGGGGGCGCATCGCTCAACCGAAGACCGACAGCCCGCTCCGCTTCGGCTCGTCTTCACCGACCCCCCCATCGCCTCCGATACATGACCAAGGACACCCGCATGCTGGAAGTGCACTCCTCTGCTTTGACGCGGCCGATATCCAGCGATCGGAGACGGCGGTTCAGGTGGGCCCCCAAGATCGTGCGTGGTCTTACAATCGCCCTGGCAGTGATCGTCGCGCTGATCTCATATCGGTACCTGTTCGACCTTCCTCCGATCCTTCCAGGGATCGCGAGCAACCGCTTCCGCCCTGTGTGGCTCACGCTGCACGCCGGGTTTGCCGCCACGGCGCTACTGATCGGGGCGGTGCAGTTCAGCAAGGTGCTGCGCGAGCGCAAGCCGTGGATTCATCGCTGGGTCGGCCGGGTCTATGTGACTTCCTGCCTCATCGGGGCGGCAGCGGGACTGTTGCTGGCGATCGGATCGAGTTCGGGTGCGGTCGCGAGTGTAGGCTTTGGCAGCCTCGCCATCGCGTGGATCGTCACGAATCTGCTCGGCTGGTACAACGCCCGTGAATGGCATTTCGCGGCACATCGGCGCTGGATGATCCGGTCCTGGGCGCTGACACTCTCCGCCGTGACGCTCCGATTGTATATCCCGGTCGCCGAAGCGGCCGGATTGCCGGAACTGCCCGCTTACCAGGCGATCTCCTTCCTCTGCTGGGTGCCGAACCTTATATTTGCGGAGGTTCTGTTGCGCTCGGGTCGCCCGCGCGTTCACCGCTGCCCTGCATATATCGCACGTCGAGCCTGACACCGCGCGATGGTACGGCCGATGCCCGGGGCAAATGGCAACTATTGCAGCTCTTCGGTTGAAAGCCGCCAGTCTGGAAACGGCCGATGAAACCGAAACTCGGACCGTGAATGAACGTCCGGTCCGGGGATCGCCCACGCGCCTTGAATGTCGGGGTACGGGTCTTTCCGTCGCAAAGCTGACGATTAGCCAACATCAGCTTCAGCCGTTCAGCTCAGCTCGCGCCCAACCCGGAGCCTGATGATCGTTCGTTGCCAGGCGTAGCTAGGCGCGCTTCTCGCGAAGCCAGCTATCCCGCTCGGCGAAAATCTTCTGCATCTCTACCATGTTCTCGGTTCCCCAGGTGCATAAGGGCTCAAGCGCCTGGGCAAGGCTCTGGCCCAGCTGCGTCAGCGTATAGTCCACGCGTGGCGGGACCTCCTTGTAGTCGTTCCTGCGCAACACGCCGTCGGCTTCCAGTTCCTTCAACTGCTGGATCAGCACCTTGTCGCTGACGTCGCGCACGGCGCGCTTGAGTTCGCCGTAGCGTGTCGGGCCACGCAGCAGGAAATACAGGATGAGCGGCTTCCACTTGCCCGAGATGATCTTGAGCGTTGCATCGAGTCCGCAGGTGAAGCCGGGAGCGACCGGAGCGGGATCGGCGATGGTGGTTTGAAGCACGTCGGACATTTGAGGTACT
>JASLBO010000543.1 GCA_030146605.1 Sphingomonas sp.
ATCAGGGCGATCGCATATCGCCCTGATCACGCCCAGCTCTTCGATATAGTCCGGCGACAGGACCGAAGTGCTGGCTTCCGGATGGAAGTGGAGCGGGTACAGCAAATACCTGTTTGCCTCGACCTCGCCCTTGAACAATCGGGTTACCGCTCCGAAGCGAAGCTGCCTCTTTAGCTGCCGACGGAACATCGCCCAGGACCACGCCACCGGGTCCCCCGCTTGATAGGCCCAAGCCATGTCCTCGCGATACTGCGTTCGATAGCGAAGACCGCGGACGATCCGGTCGAACTTCTCGCGGTTGGCATAGCGATTCATCAGGCTGCTCGGCATCAAAGACGCCCCGTCGCCGCCCTTCATCATATAGTCTGGAATGCGCCGCTCGATGGATTCGATATGGTCCTCGGCGATCAACCGCGACTCCGGCGGGACGCCGTTTGCTCGAACCTCTTTGAGCAACACGGCGAGCGTCTCATAGTCGCGCAGGGCGCCGGTCGCGCTGATTTCGATGTAGCTGCCCGGTATCCGTGCCCCCTGAAGGCTGAAGAACGGGATGCCGCGGCGCGTCGCGACGCGATATGCGCCCAGCGCAAAGCTGTTGCTGACAGGCTCGTACACGATGCCATCCGGGCGAACTGCATCGAACGTCTCTTCGAAAAACGCGTCCAACAGGGTAAGTGCTTCAGCATAGCTCATCTTGCCGCTCGTCGTCAGCGGCGGCTTCACCTCAAAGCTCACCATCCGGTCGAAATCCGACAGCAACGAGGCCCATTTCAGGTCTGGCGACGGCTGGAACGGCGTTCCCGATTCCATCATCGTGCGGCAATAGTCCGAGAAATAATAGCTGTTCGGAAGTGTCTTGCCGTTCCCGCCCAACACGTCGGTGAGGTGACAATCCAGCACATAGCTCGGCTCGACTCCCAGTTTGGACAGCGAGCGACCGAGTTCGGTGAAGTATTCTCTGCTGAAAGGGGCAGAGTTGATCAGAAGGATGAGCTTCTTCCCTGTTGCGGCGGTCACTTTATCTGAAGCTCAAGAATTGGAGGAAGGGCAGGCAAGCGGCAGGGGATCATCGATCTTGGAGCGGCATCCGGCACAGGCACGTTGTATCGCCAACCTTCTCGCTTGTCGATTGTCACGTGTCCGGTCGCCCGCCCGGACGTCGCTCCGCTCGAGCGGCGCACCTCGTGCGCGATGCAGGGTGAAGCCTTCATGCCCGGTCGCCCGCGCGCCGGATCTTAACGAGGCGGCCTGTATCCCCTCGATAGCCAGCGCCCTCGAACATCTTTTGAGACGCTAGATTTCCGGGCACGACCTGCGCATGAATCTCCAGAGCGGGCTCGCCGAGGTTCAACATGCGTGCCTCGCCGGCGAGGAGCATGCGCTTGCCGAGTCCAAGCCCATGCAGGTCCGGGTCCATGTACAGCGACACCTGCCAAGCGCCACCATCAAGCGCATCGAAGCGAATGACGCCGACAGGCCGCCTGCCGACCATGGCCAGGGACAGCTTCCGCGATGGCGACGCGAGCACGCCAACCAGCCAGCGGACATGCTCTTCGTACCCTATCGTACCGGTATTGATCGACACCGACCGCGTTGCCGGGTCGTTGCGCCAGCGGTGGAGGAGGTCGGCATCGTCGAGCGTGGCAGGCCGCAGCGCGATCGTGCCCGCAAACATCGCCAGCGCCACGCGCTCTGCCCCGCGCCCGTCGACACATTGCCGGGAATTTTCGGACAAAGCGCGGCGCTGCTCGGGGTCGGCGAGCAACTCCTGCACGACGGTTTCCAGTGGCGGCGCGCCCGCGAGAAGGCGAGTGGCGTCGACGCCAGGCAGCGTGGCGCCCCGTACCACGCCGAGCTTGCTCAGGATCGGCACGACGGCGAGTTGGTTGGCTGCAAACACAAGCGCCACAGTAGGCGCGCCGATGCAGCAGCGCTCGTAGCTCGATGTCCCGCCCGCGCCGATATGGAGATCGTGTCGCGCATAGAAGGCGCTGAGCTCCGGAAGGTCGACCGAAAGCATCGCGTTGCCGTCGGCGGCGCAGACGTCCGCAAGCGCAGCGAGGCGGGGGCTGGCAGCGCTCGAAACGGCTTCGATGCGTCCGCCAAAGCCCGCGCGGCGGAGCGCCTCGATGACCATTGCGGAGACGCCCTTTTTGTCGGTGCCTCCCATGAATACACCGATACTGCGGACCTGGGGCGAGAAGGCATAGCGCGGCGCGGCGCGATAGGCTGGGGAGAGGAGCGCCAACCGGGGGCCGGTCAGCATCCGCGCCGGTCGCTTAAGCCGACCAGCATATTTGTCAGCATGACTTTCCGCGGCATTGCTGTCGAGCAGGATCTCGGCCGCGATCGCTCGGTCACCGAGATCGTCGATCGCGAGGATCGCACACTCGAGCGCGCTCCGCACCGAATCATGCCATCGCGCATCGAACGCATAATGATCGACTATCACCCAATCGGGTGCCCATGCGTTCAGCGCAGTCGCAGTTTCCTGCGCGTCGCGTTGCCAGCCGGTTCGCGCCCATGCGGCATGCGGCACGTCGTCCGCGACGTCCGCCGCGTCATGCTCCGGAAGCCAGAAAACGGGATAGGCGGAATCTGCCATGACATGCCGCGCAACGGCATCGCCCCGAACGACGAAGCACGAAGTGCCCCCCAACTCGAGCATTGCATCCGCCAGCGCCAGGCATCGGCGCAGATGGCCGACGCCCATCTCGCTCGTGGCGTCGGCGCGCAGGGCGATCTTCACTTCAGGTCTCCAGCATCACTGCCGAATAAGTTCGGCGGATCGGAATGCCCGCGGCAGCCAAGGCCGCCTTGGCGCCAGCGGGGGTCTGCTCGGTGAAGTGGAAAATGCTGGCGGCTGCCACAGCGGAAGCCCCGGCCTGTTGCACTGCGTCGATCATGTCCTGGTAGCTGCCCGCGCCGCCTGACGCGATGACCGGGATCTTCACCGCCGAGGCGACAGCCTCGATCAGGGCAAGATCATAGCCCTCCATGGTGCCATCGCGTTCGATCGAGGTGATCAAGATCTCGCCCGCGCCGCGGCTCTCCAACTCGCGTGCCCATTCGACGATGTCGCGGCCGGTCGGCTTCGCGCCAGCATTGCTGTAGCATCGCCATCTGCCGTTCTCGGCGCGAACGTCAATGCTCGCGACCACGCACTGCACCCCGAAGCGCGCAGCGATATCGCTGACCAGCTCGGGCGTGGCGTACGCGGCACTGTTGACGCACACCTTGTCCGCACCGGCGCGCAGCAGCCGACGGACCTGGTCGATATTGGCGACTCCCCCGCCCACGGTCAGCGGAACGAAGCAATCCTGGCCGAAATCGGCCACCGATTCGAAATCGGGATCGTCGCCACTGCCATGCAGTGTGATGTCAACCAGCACCAACTCGTCGACTTCGCGCTGGTTGTATACCTTGATGGCCGGGAGCACCGGGCCGACGCGGCGCCAGCTATCGAAGCCGATCCCCTTCACCAGCCCGAAATTCTTCCAGAGCAGCGTCGGTATGACGCGAACCTTCAGCATCCCGGGCCAGCCAGGAAGTTCGCGAGCAGCTTGAACCCTGCCTTCGAGCTCTTTTCCGGATGAAATTGCGTGCCCCAGACATGTCCGTGACGAACGGCGGCGGTCACGGGTATGTCGTACTGCGCGGTAGCGATCACATCCGCCGGATCCTTGGCATGGAACGCATAGCTGTGCGTGAAATAGAAGTCCGTACCGTCGGGAATGCCTGCGAACAGGCCATCCGCCGGCGCGCTTCTAACGATGTCGTTCCATCCGACATGCGGCAGCCGCAGGCTGCAGCCCAGCCCTCCCAGATGCACGACCTTACCCGGCACAAAGCCGAGCCCCGGGGTGCCCTCCGAATGCGCGTCATCGGCGCCTTCGACGCCGAAATCGGCCAGCAATTGCATGCCGACGCAAACCCCGAGCAGCGGGCGCCCGAACTCTCGGACCTCCTCTTGGATGGGTTCGACCCATCCGCCCTGCTCAAGCAACCGGGTGCAGTCGGTGAAGCTGCCGACGCCCGGCAGGATAAGGCAATCGTTGCGGTGCATATCGACCGGCCGCTCCACCAGGACAGGCGTGACGCTGAGCTCCTCCAGCGCCCGGATCACCGAGCCCAGATTGCCGACGCCATAGTCGATGACACCTACTTTCATGCGTTGTCGTAGTTCAGCTTGGTCAGGTTGCCACTGCGATCCTTGACCAGCGCGCCGGATACATCGCGCTTGAAGATCTTCTTGTTGGTGAACTTGTCGCAGACACGGATGAACTCGTCGACTGTCATCTCCAGCGGATCGAGGATGTCGGCGAGCGGCTTGCCCAGGTATTCCCAGGGGAACTGCCCATCGAGCTTCTTCACGGCGTCGAGGCCGTCCTGGCGGGTCAGGCGTCCACGACGGATATGCAGACACGCCAGATCGGTCGTGCGGCCAAAACCGAACTTCAGATACTTGAAATAGTCGTGGATGCCCGTCTGGTAATTGTCCAGATTCTCGTAGTTGACCAGCGAGCCTTCCACGGCCTTGTCATAGGACGTGAAACCGTTGGCGACCGAGATGAGCGTGTTGGCCAGCCCGTCCCAGGGGATGTAGTGGCCAAGGAACAGCCCGGTCACGCCGACGCGGGCGAGCTCCTCGTCGGTGGGGTAAGTGTAGTTGATCAGGTGCTTGGGCTCGATGCCCTCTTGCCCCACAAGGTCGGTGACGCGCATGCCGAGCAGCCCGCCGAATTCCTCGAGCCAGCGCCGGTTGAGAACGTTGTTTCCCGCGGCCGAAGCGGGCCCGCCATATTCGTTCTGCGAATTCTCGCCCCATACGATCAATGGAACGTTGAACTGCACCGCAGCCCGCACGGGGATCGTGAAGATGCCCACGTGCTCGGGCCAAGAGATATCACCGACCTGAGTCAAGCCGACGCGATTGAGCTTGGCCCGCACCAGCGGATTGGGCGAGACCTCGACATAATCGACGCCCAGTCTCTTGAGGTTCTCGATATTCTTGCGGCCAATGTCGCTGAGATCGCACGTCGTCGAGGTTACGCAGAGCGGGTTTAGCCCAAACTGGAGCATCCGGACTACCTGGTAGGTGCTGTCCTTGCCGCCGCTGACTGGAACGATACAGTCCCAATTCTCGCCGCCCGGGCGACGATACTTTTCGAGCACGCGCTCAAGTTCGATCGCGCGCTGGTGCCAGTCGACTTCCTTGCGCGCCTCGTAGCTGCGGCAGGCATTGCAGATGCCCGTCCCGTCAATGTGCAAGTCGGGCTTGGTGTCCGGCATCACGCAGCGTTTGCAGTAGGTCAGCATTGTCTATCGTCCATCCGTATCCTGTCGGCCGCTCAGCGCTTTTCCATGAGGAACCAGGTAATGTCGTCCTGCGGAAATACCGGGTCGCGGCGATAGGCGAAGCCGTAATCGACCAGCGTCAGTTCTGGGTGACGCTCCATGATCTCGCCTGCGAAATCGCGCTTGAACAGCCGATCGGCGTGCCCGCGATACGGGATCGCGACAGGCGAGGGGTTATAGTATTCCGCTACCAGCAGGTAACGCCCGGTCGAAGCGACGAGCTTGTCGTACACCTGCGGCAGCACCTCCGGGTTGAGGTGGATCAGCACGCCCTTGATCAGTGCGAGGTCGAAGGTGCGGCCCGGCTCGAAATCGAG